>JAUTCN010000003.1 GCA_030673965.1 Fusobacterium sp. JB019
TTGTTTCTTTAAACACCATTTAAGGTTTGCTTGCTTATCTTGTTAAACTTCTCTATTCTGTTGTTAATGTCCTTCGTTCGCTTCTCTTGCGGACAAGAAGTATAATACCACTTTCCACAACTTATGTCAACATTTTTTTTAATTTTATTTTTAGTTTCTTCATCAAAACTCATCCAACCGTTGAAATCATTAAATAAAAAAAGTTATTATTAAAAAAAATTAATAATAACTTTTGATTTTTTAATCTCCTTGATAATATTTAGGAATTATCTCTGGTTCCTCATCATAAATATCACTTTTCCCACGTTTCATCTTCTCATCTTTTTCTAAATAATAATTACAATTTTTAGGAAGAGAACAATACATATCTTTTCCTGGATTTATTATTTTTCCTTCTTGAATAAAAACTGCTCCACTTATAAAGTCTAATATCCTTTGCTTTAAACCTTCTTCCACTTCAGAAAGATTAATATGTACAATTTTATCATTTTTTATATATTCTACATACTTCATACAATCCTCAAATCTTGTAGGATTTAAAAAAACTATATCATATTCCATAATTTTTCCTCCTTTTCTTTTTTATATATTTTCTAACACTTGAAATATTATATCTCTTTCTTCCATGTTAGTTGTAAAACCTGCTGCTCTTTTATGTCCTCCACCATCAAATAGACTAGCTATTTCATTTACATCTATTTCTTTTTTACTTCTTAAGCTTCCCTTCATTTTCCCGTTAGGCTCTTCTTTCAAAAATAGAGCAACTTCACACCCTTCATATTCTAATAATTGTTCTACGATTCCTTCTGTATCATCTTTTTTGATTCCTTCTGTTTGAACAAAATAATCACTTAAAGTAAAATAAACAAACCTTCTATCCTCAATAATATTCATTTTAGATATGGCTATCCCCAAAACTTTCATTCTTCCTATACTTTTACTTTTATAAACAGAATTTATAATTTTATTTCTGTCTATTCCTATATCTATCAATTTACCAGCTATTTCAAAGGTACTTTTTGTTGTGCTTTCATATTTAAAGCTCCCTGTATCAGTAACTATTCCAGTATATAGAGCTTCCCCTATTTCTTTATCAATATTTAATTTTAATCTATTTTTTATAACATCATACATAATTTCACAAGTAGAAGATTTATCTTCAACAATATTTAAATCTCCATAAAGTTCATTGCTTATATGATGATCTATATTCACTAAAAATGCATCTTTTTTAAAATTAACAACCCTACCAACTCTTTTAAAAGTAGCTGAATCACAAGCTATCATCAAATCAACTTCAGGAGCATTTTCAATTTCTATATATTTTTCAACTTCGTCACTACCTGCTAAAAATTTCAAATCATAAGGAATATCATCCTCTATTATAAATCTAACTTTCTTTTCTGGAAAATTTTTAACTATAGCATTGTAAATTGCTAACCCACTTCCTATAGAATCTCCATCTGGATTAACATGAGATGAAATTAAAATATTTTCACTCTCTTTTAATTTTTCTAACAACATTTCTTCCCCTTTCTTTATTAGCTATATCCCAAGTTCTTTTTTTAGTTTTTTATATGATTCTTCTGGATTATGTCCTGTTTTCTTGGCCATTAAATTCATAATAACTATTTCAACCATCGCTGCTGCATTTCTTCCAGAAGATAAATACATCTCTACTTTATAAATATCTTCTCCCAATATTTTTTCAGTTGAACTTGAATCATCAACTGCCGTTAAATAATTATCATTTTCTTGTTCTTTCAATTCTATTATAACATCTATATTCTTTCTGATTCTTACAGAACTCATTCCGTATAAAGTTTTTATATCAATAATTCCTAACCCTCTAATTTCCATAAAATAAGGTAATTTAGCCGCACATCCTATAATTTCTCCACTTGGAACTTTTTGGAATTTAACCATATCATCTGCAATAAGTCTATGCCCTCTATGAATTAGTTCTAAAGCTGTTTCACTTTTCCCTATTCCACTTTTCCCTTTAAGTAGCACTCCAAAACCATTCATCTCTAAGAAAACTCCATGTACAGTCATAGAAGGAGAAAAATATTTTTCCAAATAACTATTAAGATTAGCAACTACATATGAAGGATTTGTTTCTTTTACTTTCAACAAAACTTTTTTATGCTTTTTAATCAAAGAAATTACTTCTTCTTTTATTTCATCACTTACATTTACATCTCCACAAATTACTATTGCAGGAAAATCATATGTGAAATATTTTTCTAAATTTTTCTTTCTTTTTTTTGGACAAAGAGTTTTTAAATATTTTAACTCTACATCAGTAAACAGTTGTAAACCTTTATTTTCATAGATACTCTCATCTAAATCAAAGATTCCAGAAAGAGCCATTGCTGGTTTATGGATACTGGTTGTAGTAATAAAACTCTTATGAGCATACTCTTCTCCAATTAAAACTTCAATATTATTGTCTTTTATAAACGTGGCAATTGATAATCTAGTCTCATCTTCCATTTCATCACTCTCTCTTTTTCTTTTATTTTCTTGAATTAACTTTTTAGATTCATTTAAAAAATACAAAGCTGAATTTTTCCCTAATTCTTTCAATCTATAATCTATTGCTGCTGTCTCTATTATCACTGCTAAATTTCTTCCTTTTCTAGCAGGAAGAGTTATTTTTTTCAACTTTCCTATCCCAACATCTTCATAAACTTCGTCTGCACCTAACCTATCATAAAACTTTTTTGTTTTCCATGTTTCTAATTCAACAATTAGGTTAATCTTTTTAGCTGGTCTTGTAGATTTTATCCCAAAATTATTAGTTACATTAATATTTTCCTCTTTATCTGTCATTTCTAACATAAAATCTCTGTCAGGAGAAATTTTAGCTGCACTATTATAACCTACTATACCATTTGCTGTGTTTTTCAAAAGCATCCTTGCATCAGTTATGAATTTATGACCTCTTTCTAACATTTCAATAGCTGCACCTAATTTTAAATCTTGTTCTCCGCTTAATAAAATCCCTATCCCGTATACATCTAACAATATGTGATCTTCTAGGATTATTTCTTCCCCCAAAACATTTTTCAAATAAATATTTAGTTCTCTAATGAATTCTGTGGCTCTTTTTGAACATCTTAGTACAACTTTATTCTTTTTTTTAGCTCTTTCTATAAGTATTTCAATATGTTTTGCTCTAGAACTTAATATTAACACTGGAAAAGGAAAGGATAAGTACCTATCTAAAATTTCAGTTTTTTGTTCTTCCTTCATTCGAAACAAATAATTATTTTCTTTTAAACCCATTATATGAATAGCATTTTTTAATTCTTCTATCTCATCAGAAAAAAAACCTGTCAACTCGTATCCTATTCTATATATTTCATTTTCACTTATTCGCCTATCCAAATTTCCATCTACAAGTATTTCTAAATTAAAATATTCTATTATTTCTCTTATTGAAATGCTTTTATTTTTTATATTCACATTACCCCCCTAAAATTTAAAGCTATTTTTAAATTTTTCACAAGTATAAAATGAACCACATACTATTATAATTTTTTTATTATCATCTTCCTCTAATACTTTTTTACTATATTCATAAGCTTCTGTCATTTCTTCTTTTACTATTAGGTTTTTTCTATTGGTATGTTCTAACAACTCCTCACCTAAAAGTCCTCTTTTATTTTCCTTTAAAGATGTCAATACTATTGTATCACTCATTTCTTGACATATTTCAATCATTTCATTAATTTTTTTATCTTTTAAAATAGAAACTACCATTATAACTTGATTTTTATCATATCCTTGAGAAACTATTTTCTTTAAATTTTTCATTCCATCAATATTATGAGCGCCCTCTAAAACAGTCAACGGATCCTTTGAATATATTTCAAATCTACACTGCCAAAGAACATTTTCCATAGCTTCTTTAATTATTTTTCTCTCAATATTTAAAATTTTCAAAGCTTCATAAGCACATAAAAAATTCTTAACTTGATAATCTCCAAAAAGAGATAATGAGTAGTTTTCAGACTCTAATAAAATATTCGTTCTAAAATTTTTGAAATCTAACTTATAAACAACATCCTTATATTTTTCAACTACATTTATAACTTCACTCTTAGGTTTCTTTTCATATATAGCTTTTAAAAAGTCACAATCATTATCTCCCACAATAACTTTACTTTTTTCTTTTATAATTCCTGCTTTCTCTTTAGCTATATCATATACATTATCTCCTAAATATTCAGTATGTTCAACTGATACGTTAGTTACAATTGAAATATCACCATCTGCAATATTAGTAGCATCAAAACGTCCTCCCATACCAACTTCTAGCACTGCATATTCCACTTTTTCTTCTGCAAAATATAAAAACATCATTGCTGTAGTCATTTCAAAAAAAGTTGGTTTTATATCTGAGTCTTTAAGAGCATTCTTTACTTTTGAATATATTTCAGCTATTTTTTCATCACTGATATCTTTTCCGTTAACTCTAATTCTTTCATTAAATTTTATAATATGAGGAGAAGTATATTTTCCTATTTTTTTTCCTGAATGCAAAAGAGCATGCTCTATCATAGTTGAGGTTGAACCCTTCCCATTAGTACCACTAACATGTATAATTTTATATTTATCTTGAGGGTTCCCTAATATGTCACATATTTTTTTTATATTCTCTAATCCTAACTTTATACCAAAAAAAGAATAAGAATATAATTCTTCTAAAAGTTCTTTAATTTCCATTTATTTCTCCTCTTTTCTTCTTAACTTTACAAACAAAGTATACCATATTTTCTAAGATTTATAACGATAAACTTTTTATTTTAATATGATTTTATGATATAATATCTTTCAGGTAAGATAATTTATAATTAATATTTGGAGGATAAAATGAAATCACTTATTTACTTATCCCAATACTTTGTTTTTAGAGCTTTTAAAGGATTTATAATGCTATTTCCAGAAAAAACTCGTTTTAAAATAGGCGAAAGTGTAGGAGTACTTGGATATAAACTAATTAAAGCTAGACGTATAACAACTTTAGCTAATTTAAAACTAGCCTTCCCAGAAAAAACTATTAAAACTAGAGAAAAAATTGCTATTAATTCTTATAAAACTATGGCAAAAGCTTTTCTTGGAACTTTATGGCTAGATAAATATATGAAAGACGATAATAACTTTAAAATTCACAATCTTGAAATTCTAGATGACGAATTAAAAAAAGGACCTGTAGTTTTTGCAACTATGCATATTGGAAATATGGAATCTTTATTAAAATTTTCTGAAAAATATCCTTTTGTAACAGTAGCAAAAAAACAAAGAAACCCTTATTTAAATAAATATATAACAAATCAAAGAAAACATTTAAATATTACCTTACTTGAAAAAAGTAAAAAAACAGGTAGAGAATTATTTGAATATGCTGATCATGGAAAAAATATTGCTCTTTTTACTGATCATAGAGACAAAGGAACTAATGTAGAATTCTTTGGGGCAGACACTATTTCTCCAACTGGAGTTGCAACAATTGCTTTAAAATATAATAGACCTTTAATATTAGTTTATTGCGTTTTTGATAAAAATAATAAAACTGATGTTTTTGTTAGCAAAGTAGAAAAAGTTAATGATCCTAATTTAACTTTTAAAGAAAATGTTCATGAAACTACTCAAAAAATTATATTTAAAATGGAAGAAATTATAACTAACTATCCTGAACAATGGATGTGGCTTCATGATAGATGGAAACTTTATAAACAAGTTACTAAAAAAAGAAAAAATAAATAGGAGGTTTTTAAATGAAAAAATTAATTTCTATTCTTATGTTAGTCTTTTCAAGTTTTATTTTTGCAAATAGTAACTCTAGTTCTACTTCTTCGTTAAAAACTCTAAAAGTTACAGGAACTGCTAATATATCAACTCCAGTTGATACAATAATTTTAAATATTTTTAACAAAGATACTAAACCAACATATGCTAAATCTTTAGAAGCTTCTAAATATGCCCTAGTTCAATTCAAACAAGAACTACTTTTAAAAGGTTTTCAAGAAAAGGATTTAAAAACAATCAACTTTAATATCACTACTAATTATGAAAATTATAAAGATGAAAAAGGAAACTATAAAAAAAGATTTTTAGGATATCAATATTCTCATAATATGAAAATTAGTTTTAAATTAGATAATTCTAAATTGTCAGAAGTTTTAAATTCATTAAAAACAATTAAAGGAAAATCAGAATTTTATCTAAACTATACAATTAAAGATACTGAAAAAATTAAAAACAAATTACTTTCTAAGGCTGTAGAA
Source organism: Fusobacterium sp. JB019 (assembly GCA_030673965.1). NCBI lineage: Bacteria > Fusobacteriati > Fusobacteriota > Fusobacteriia > Fusobacteriales > Fusobacteriaceae > Fusobacterium > Fusobacterium sp. JB019. The sequence goes on from JAUTCN010000003.1 coordinate 6,297, forward strand.
AACACAAAAACTAAAGCTAATATATTAGCCTCTGCAAGTAATGTTAATTTGAAAAATATCATAAATATTGATTATTCTTTTAATCATAAAAATAATTTCATCTCTCCTTTTAGGGGAGAAATGAAAATGCTAGGATCAAATATAAGTTCTGATTCTATAATGAATATCACTCCTGAAGATTTAAAATTTCAAGATACAGTTACAATTACTTGGGAAATAAATTAAATAAAAAAGGATAACATTAAGTTATCCTTTTTCTTTATTTATAACTTTGCCTCCATATCATACCAAGTCACTCCTCCATGAACCGACTGAGATATTCCTTTATTTTCATAACCAAATTTTTCATAATAATGTATCAATCTTTCTTTACAAGTTAATATCATCTTCTCTCTTCTAGATTCCTTTGATTTTTCCATCATATGTCTCATTAATTTTTCAGCAATACCTTGTCTTTGATATTCAGGTAAAACATCTAATCCAAAAATAGACTGATTTTTTCCTTCAGGATTATGCCCTCCTTCTGGCTCATATAATTCATCAACTATTGTATTGTAATTTGTTACTGCTCCATTTATAAATCCTATTATTTTTTCTTTATCTAATGCAACATAAAAACTTTTTGGAAAAGCTGCTATTCTATATTTAAAGGATTCTTTTGTTGCTGCTTCAGCCTCTGGAAAACAAATGCTCTCTATTCTAGTAATTTCATCTAAATCATTAGGTTTAACTTGTCTAATTCTTATATTCATTATTTTTTTATTCCTCCACTATTTTTTATAATACTAATTATAACTTCTACCGCTTTCTCCATTGATTGTATTGGAATATACTCATATTTTCCATGAAAATTATGTCCCCCTGTAAATATATTAGGACATGGTAATCCCATATAAGATAATCTAGCTCCATCTGTTCCACCTCTTATTGGTTTTGTGTTAGGAACTACTCCAACATCTTCCATTGCTTTTTTTGCTAATTGAATTATATGATATTCTGGCTCTATTTTTTCTCTCATATTATAGTAACTATCTTTAATATCAAGGTCTATTCTAACCCCTTCATATTTGTTTTCTATAAAATTAATGATCTCTTTCATAAGAACTTTTTTATTATTAAATTTTTCCATAGAATGATCTCTAATTATATAATGCATATTTGTTTCTTCAACTGATCCTTTTAATTTATTTAAAAGAAAAAATCCTTCATATTTTTCAGTGTTTTCTGGTCTTTGTCTAACAGGAAGCATATTATTAATTTCCATAGCAATTAATAAAGAATTTAACATCTTATTTTTTGCTGTTCCTGGATGAATATTTTTTCCAGTTATTTTTATTTCAACAGAAGCTGCATTGAAGTTTTCATATTCTAATTCTCCTAATTCTCCCCCGTCCACTGTATAAGCAAAATCTGCATTAAATTCTTCAACATTAAATTTGTCTGCTCCTCTTCCAATCTCTTCATCAGGTGTAAAACAAATTCTTATATCTCCATGCTCTATTTCAGGATGAGACTTTAAATATTTTAAAGCTGTAATTATCTCCACTACTCCTGCTTTATCATCTGCTCCTAAAAGAGTAGTCCCATCTGTAACTATTAAATCTTGACCTATATATTTTTTTAATTCTGGAAAATCTTTAGGAGACATTATTATATCTTTTTCACTATTTAAAATTATGTCTTCCCCATTATAATCTCCAATTATTCTAGGATTAACTCCTTTTCCATTAAATGAAGGAGCAGTATCTAAATGTGCTATAAATCCTATTGTTGGAATATCTTTCTGTGTATTTTTTTTCAAAGTAGCCGTTAAATAAGAATGAGAATCTAACTTTATATCTTCAAAACCTAATTCTTTTAAATCTCGCTTTATAACTGTAGCCAAAATAAATTGACCATCTGTACTTGGACAATTTATATTTTCTTCTTTTGATGTTGTATCAATTTTAACATATTCTAAAAATTTATCTAATAAAAAACTCATTTCTCCTCCTTTAATTCCTTTATTTTATTTATTTTCATTATAGCCCTATTAATTTATTTTGTAAATATCTTTTTCGTTGTCTAGGCAACATCTTTCTTTTATTTTTAATGCTAAAATGATTTCATAAATATAAAACTTTAGGAGGTAATTTAAATGATAAAAATTAATAAAGATATGATAATTGGTGATGTTATAAGAGAAAACATTAATTTAATGGATACTTTTTCTGATAATGGAATGCATTGTGTTGGATGTCCTTCAGCTCAAATGGAATCAATCGAAGATGCTTGTACTGTCCATGGATTAGATGTAAATATTTTAATTAAAGCTCTTAATAAAGAAAATAAAGGAGAATAATTTATGAGTAAAATGTTAGGCCCAATACATTACTGGCTATATAACAAAATTTTATTTCAAGAAAAAATTATACAACTTATAATACAAAACTCTAAAAATCATTGGAATAATAATTTAAATAATGAATTAATATCAAAATGCGGTGAAATTAAAGATATCCCACTAGAAAATATAATTGATATTTCTAATATTCATGGATTTCTTCAAGAAAAAATAAGTATTGTTGAAAAAAGATTAGCTTTTGTTGTTACAAAGTTATTAGAAAATGAAAATATCAATATAGATGATATTATTAATAATTTAAGCTTCAATTATAATTTTGAAAATATAAATACACCTAAAGATATATACAATGAACTTGAGAAAATATTTTTAAATGGTATGCCTTGTGACAGAATTTTAATTATTAATGAAGAAGAGGAAGATACTATTACTTTCTCAGAAAAAGTCAATATTCATAAAAAATATTGGGATCTCTTTTTAGGAAATTCTAAAAATTATTATTTAATAAAAAATAAAATAATTGAAAATTTATTAAATAATACAAATTTTAAATATGAAGTTATACAAGAAAAAAATATAATCAGGAGGAAATAATTATGTATGGAATAGATTTATTAGTAGAAGAACATAATAATATTCTTAGAATGAAAAATGCCATTAGAAAAATATGTATTAAAATTTTAGAAGGTGATAACCTAAATATAGATAAATTTGAAAAAATTATTGATTTTGGAAAAAATTATGCTGATAAACATCATCATCAAAAAGAAGAAAAAATTCTCTTTAAAGTAATGATTGAAAAATTAGGACCTGTTGCAAATACTTTAATAAAAAATGGAATGCTTGTAGAACATGATTTAGGTCGTTTACATATGATGCAATTAGTAGATGCTACTAATAAATATAAAAAAAATCCTAAAACTGAATATAAAATGGATATTATCTTTAATGCTCTTGCATATGGAGATTTATTACAAAGACATATTGATAAGGAAAATATAGCCGCTTATAATTACGCTGATAGAGTTCTTTGTAAAGAAGATAAAATTTTCATAAATAAAGAAACTGAAATTTTAGAAAATGAAGCTAGTAAAAATAAATTTCAAAAGAAATATCTTAAGATATTAGAAGAAATAGAAAAATAAAATTACATTTTAATATCCTTTTCCTTCAAAAAAATTTTAAAATATAGTATGATTAAGTAAACTATTAAAATTTAAATTGGAGATGGGATTATGACAAAGATTTTTGCACATAGGGGATTTAAAGGATATTATCCTGAAAATACTCTTTTAGCTTTTAAAAAAGCTATTGATATTGGAGCTGATGGAATAGAACTAGATGTCCAGTTAACAAAGGATAAAGAAGTTGTTATTATTCATGATGAAACAATAGATAGAACTACTGATGGGAATGGATTTGTTGATAATTTCAATTATAAAGATTTATGCAGCTTTAACGCTTCTTCTAACTTCCCTGAATATGGTTTTAATAAAATTCCAACCTTAGAAGAATATTTCAATCTAGTAAAAGATACAAATATAATCACAAATATTGAATTAAAAACAGGAAAAAATGAATATCTAGGTATTGAAGCAAAAGTTTTTCATCTTATCTGTAAATATCATTTAGAAAAGAAAGTTATTATTTCTAGCTTTAATCATTATTCTATATTAAGAATGAAAAAAATAGCTCCTAATCTAAAGTATGGTTTATTATCTGAAACTTGGATTGTTAATGCTGGAAAATACACCAAAGATTTAGGAATACAATGTTGCCATCCTTGTTATCAAAATATGACTGAAAATATTGTTAAAGAAATTAAGAATGAAGGTATTGAAATTAATGTATATACTGTTAATGATGAGACTAGTATCCGAGATATGCTTAATAAAAAAATAGATATTATTATTGGAAATTACCCTGATTTAGCTTTAAGAATACGTGATGAATACTTAACAAAAGGAGATACTAATGAATAACTTTAATAAGATTGTAGATAGAAAAGAAACTAATTCAGTTAAATGGGATTTCGTTAACTTTATGTACCCTAAATTAGATCATGATGTTTTACCATTATGGGTTGCAGATATGGATTTTCAATGTTCTAGTGAAATAACAAAAGCTTTAAACAAAAGAGTTAATCATAAAATATTTGGTTATAGTTACTTTGATCAAGAATATTATAACATTGTTAAAGAATGGTTTAAGGAAAATTATTCTTATGAAATTAAAGAAAAAGAAATAAATTATAGTCCTGGAGTTGTTCCAGCAATAGGAATATTAATTGATATTTTAACTGAAAAAGGAGATGGAGTAATAATACAACCTCCTGTTTATGGACCTTTTAAAGGTGCAATTTTAAGTCATGATAGAAAAGTTATTAAAAATCATTTAATAAATGATGATGATTCTTATTATATAAACTTTAAAGATTTAGAAAGAAAAGTTAAAAATCCAAATAATAAATTATTAATTCTTTGTAGTCCACATAACCCTGTAGGAAGAGTTTGGACAAAGGAAGAGCTTGAAAAGATTGTTGAAATATGTGATGAAAATAATATCTATATTATAGCTGATGAAATCCATTGTGATTTAATTAGAAGCAATGTTAAGTTTACTTCTATGGGAACTTTGAAAAAAAGGATTCAAAATAAATTGATAATTTGTACTTCACCTAGTAAATCTTTTAATTTAGCTGGTCTTCAATTATCTAATATAATTATATTTTCAAATAAAATAAAGAAAAAATGGACTGATGAAATTGTTAAAAAAATGCATTTAGGATTACCTTCACCTTTTGCCATTACAGCTACAAAGGCTGCTTATTCTAAAAGTAAACCTTGGCTTATAAAAGTTAATAAATATATCGATGATAATTTCAAATTCTTAGAAGATTACTTAAATGAACATTTACCTAAAGTAAAATATATTATTCCTGAAGGTACTTATCTTGCTTGGCTTAATTTTAGTGAATATGATTTATCTGATGAAGAAATAAATGATAGAATGATAAATAAAGGAAAGGTTGCCTTTAATAAGGGCACTTTATTTGGAAGAGATGGAAAAAAATATCAAAGAATAAATGTTGCTTGTTCTAGAGAAATTCTAAAAGAAGCTTTAATTAGAATAGAATTAGCACTAGAAAAATAAGGGGAATATTCCCCTTATTTTATTTTCATACTTTTTATTAATATTTTGTCTTCCTTTGAAACTCTAAAGGATTCTGTTATTTTTTGTAGAGCTTTGTTATAAGTCCAATTATCTAAATTATATTTTTCATCTTGAAGAAATTTTAAAGTTTCCTCTCTTTTTTTAACAAACATAATTGATATTAACCAAGCAAGAGCCATTTTAACATAATAATGATCATTTTTAACTTTTTTACAAATTTCTATCAATTTATAAATATATTCATCATCAATATAATAATCTAAAAGTGAAACTAACATCACTCTAATTTCCCAAGGATTATTAGAATTTGTATAACTAGTAATTAATTTAAAATATTCCTCTCTATTTTTTTTGATAATTTTCAAATTAGAAATAGCACTATCACATATTGCCCAATTATCAACATCATTTTTAAAAAAATCTTTAATATAAATTTCTATATCTTTATACTCTTCTTTTACATATCCAATTACAAAACCTCTTATTAATTTTTCTTCATATGTATTATTTGTGCTTTCTTTTAAAAAACTTTTCCAATTATTTTTAGATATTTCCTTTGCAACTTCTCTCATAACAGGAACTTTTAAACCTATGATTTCTTCTCTTGGAACATTTATAATTTTTCTGTGTCTTTCAAAATAAGTTTCATTTTTAAATTTTTCATCTATTAATTTAAAAAGTTTTTCATAAAACTCATTATAATTTCCATTGTATAACATTAATCCTCCTCAATTATTCCAATAGCTCTCACAGGAGCACCATCACTATTTTTAAATTTTAATGGTAAAACTATGAAAGTAAATAATCCGTCCTTTATCTCATGAATAATCTTATCTAGATTTTTTAAATTTTCTATATTAATTATATTATTATTTTTAAATAATCTTTTATGCAAATCTAAATTTTCATTTTCTAACCTATCTAAACCAATAGCATCAAAACCAATTCCTTTTTTATTATGAGAATTTATAAGATCAATTAATTCTTTACTAGGAACAGGATAATCTGTTAAAAATTCTTTTTTCCCAAATTTTTTATCAAGGCCATTATAAAACAATATAAAATCTGCTTGCTTAAACCTTTCCATATTTATATCTTCTATCTTGATATCTTCCTTAGGATCCATACTTCTAGTATCCACAACAAAAGCTTTTCCTACAAAGGAATCTATAGAAAATTCATCTAAAGATTTACCTTGAGAATATATATGTTTTGGAGCATCTGCGTGAGTTCCTATATGGGATAATATAGTTAATAAGCTTTCATTAAATCCATCCCTTTGTACAGTACTTACATTTTCTATTTTAGGTAACATTGATCCTGGAAAAACTGATATATTACCAGATATCACATGGGTCAGATCCATAATCTTCATCTTCATCTTCATTCTCCTTTTTATTAAAATCTTTAAAATATCCATTTAATCCTTTCTCTAAATTTTCAATTTTAAATATAGAATTTATAGAAAGATTTTTTTTAACAAATGTACTTTCACTCATTTTATTTAAAGCCTCTTCTACTTTTCCTTCTCCTAATTTATCACAAGCTTTCATTATAAGATCAAAATTATCAGTAGCTTCATCATATTTTGGTAGCTTTAATCTTTTATAACAATCTAAAATTTTATTTACAAATATTTCTTCATATCCAATTAAATGTTTAGCTTTTTTAGGTCTTTTTATAAAAATATATCTTTTTTTTACATGAATAATTCTTTTAATTGTATTTTTATAATCTTTAGGATCTCTAACAAGTTTAACTGTTATATATCCTAATTTTCTTAATTCAGTTATAGAATTTATACATGTTCTTCTTGAATAACCTGTTAAATCTGTAAAATAAGCATTAGATGCAAAACAACCATTATCATTATCCAAAGACTCAATTATAAAATATATAATTTTCTCACTCATTTTTAATTTAGTTTCTTTAAATACTTTTAAAAAAGGTAAAAACTTATAACTATATTCCACTCATATACATCTCCTCTTAATTTGATTATGAATTTTTATAGTTATATTATAATACTTTTTTTAAAAAGTCACCCTTTGCTTTAAACATACCTTTGCTTTTTCAAAAGAATAATATACTAGTGTAATAAGGGGTTAATTATTATTTTAAGTAATTATATTATTATGGGTGCAGATTTTATACTAGGGTTAATGCAAAAAGTATACTACCCCCGTGCAAATTTTATACTATTATTATTAAATATTTAAAATGTACTTATACTATTTTTTGCAATCACTTTAATTATATTATATTTTATCTAATTTTTATGTTTTTTTATTAAAAAAAGCAGAAATTAATCTGCTTTAATTTTATTTTCTTCTTTTTCTTTCTTCTCTTTTCTTTTTTTTCTATATCTGTCTCTTATAAAAGTATATGGTGCAAAAAATAACATAAATATTCCAAATCTTAATAAAGATTTTTTTATTCCTTTTCCTATACTTAAACTCTTTACAGGCTCACCATTTCTATATTTTTGCTTAGCTACTAATTTTCCTTCTTTAGAATAAATTCTTACATAGGAATTTGCCTTATCATTTTTAAATATAGTTTTCATTCTCAATTGCCCATTTGAATAAAATCTTTTCCCTTCTCCGTCTCTCTTGTCATCCTTATAATTATATACAGCTTTTATTTGACCGTTATAATAATATTCTGTATATTTACCTTCTCTTTTCCCATTAACATAATAAGACTCTGCTTTTATCTTCCCATCTTGATAATAAAGTTTTGTATCCCCGTTAGCTTCTCCATTCTTAAAATAAGTTTTCCATTTAAGACCTCCATCTGAGTAATTCATTAAAGAAACTCCATTTAATTTTCCATTATCATAGTTTCCAAGTGTTTGAATATTACCATTTTCATAATAAGTTATCATTTTACCTTGTGGCTTCCCATTTAAAACTTGTGCTCTTCCTTTTATATTTCCACTTTCATAATAATCTTTAATTTCTTGTGAATATAACTGAACTGATAAAAGCATAACTAAGCAAAAAAATACTAATCTTTTTAAACCTTTCATATTTCTCCCCTTTTAAAAATATTTATTTTATATAATAACATATAAAAAAATAATTTCATATATTTTTATTACATAAGTCTTTTAATTTATAGGTTAAACTTAAAAAATATTAAACTTTTTATTTATTTTATTTATTTTTTTTGTTGACATTTGAAAATTCAGTGCTATAATACATTTATCTTTTTTATAATATTCTAATTTAGAATATATTTTATATATACATCATTATATAGTTGGAGGTAGAGATATGGATACAGTAAAATTAAATTTTGTAGAATCAATCAGAAATATTGATATGTTAGTTAACGGTTTAACTGAGAAAATGGTTGAATTAAAAGAACAGTATAAAGAACTTCAACAAAAAAAAGAAATAGCGTTAAAATTAAGTAACATAAAAAATATTGATGTAAACACTGTTGTAGCTCAAGGTGGATCTTATAGACCTTATTATTTGAAGGTTGATAAAAAAGTTTCCCCTTTACATGTAAGCAAATATTTAGTTACACAAAAACTATGGTTTTCTATAATGGAAACAACACCCAGTCATTTTATAGGAGAAGATCTTCCTGTAGAAAATATTTCTTGGATAGAAGCTTTAAAATTCTGTAACAAGCTAAGTATAAAAAAAGGCTTAAAGCCTGTTTATAAAATAATAGATAACAAACTTTCAAAAATCATATTAGATGATGGTAAAGAAATTGATCCTTGTATAGCAGATTTTTCAAAAACTAAAGGTTACAGACTACCTACAGAATTTGAATGGGAATGGTTTGCTAGAGGTGGAAACAAAGGAATGGAAAAAGGAAGTTTTGATAGTAAATTTGCTGGATCTGATAATATTGAAGATATTGCTTGGTCATCTTCTAATTCTAATTTAAAAACTCATAATGTAGGATTAAAAGCTCCTAACGAATTAGGATTATATGATGTTTCTGGAAATGTTTGGGAATGGTGTTTTGATTCTAACTACAAACATGATAGAAGCTCTCATGATATTTCTTCTATAGAAAAAAATTCTTTTATTTATACTGATAGTGAAGCTGACCGAGTTATAAGAGGAGGCTCTTGGTTTAATAGAGGAGAATTTATGAATTTAATTCATAAATATCATTTTGGAACTAATAATAAAGATTCAAGTATTGGATTTAGAATTTGCAGAACATACTAAAAATATAATTTTAATTATATATATTACATTTTTTACTAGGAGGTTTTTTAGTTATGAACAGTTACATCAAAGAAGTTTACGATCATTTAGTTGAAAGAGCACCAGAAGAAAGAGAATTTCACCAAGCTGCCAAAGAAGTATTGGATTCTTTAGAAAAAGTAGTTTCTGAAAATGAAACAGAATATAGAAGAGTCGCCCTTCTTGAAAGATTAGTAGAACCTGAAAGAACAATTATATTTAAAGTCCCTTGGGAAGATGATAATGGACAAATGCATGTGAATAAAGGCTATAGAATTCAATTTAACGGTTCCATAGGTCCTTATAAAGGAGGATTAAGATTTAATCCAACTGTTAGACTTGGATTATTAAAATTCTTAGGCTTTGAACAAATTTTTAAAAATTCTTTAACAGGTTTACCAATTGGTGGAGCAAAGGGTGGAAGTGATTTTGATCCTTCTTATAAATCTGACTCTGAAATTAAAAGATTTTGTAAAAGTTTCATGACTGAATTATACCGTCATATTGGGCCTTATATTGATGTCCCTGCTGGGGATTTAGGAGTTACTGGAAAAGAAATTGGATTTTTATATGGACAATATAGAAGAATTAAAGGAATGTCTGAAAGTGGAGTTATAACTGGAAAACCAATATCTATTGGCGGAAGTTTAATTAGACCTGAAGCTACAGGATATGGATTAAGTTATTTTTTAAAAGAAATTCTTGATGATAATAATATAGATATTATTGGAAAAAAAGTTGCTATATCTGGTTATGGAAATGTTGCTTGGGGAGCTGCTTTAAAAATGAAAGAATTAGGAGCAAAAGTAGTTACTTTATCTAGTTCAAAAGGATATATTTATGTTGAAGAAGGTTTAACTAAAGAAATGATTGACTATATGTTAGTTGTTAGAGCTGATTCAAATCAAAATCTTAAGGATTTGGCTGATAAATTTAATTTAAAATTTAGAATAGCTGGAAAGCCTTGGGAAATTCCTGTTGATTTTGCTCTTCCATGTGCTACTCAAAATGAATTAGATTTTGAAGATGCTAAAAAATTAGTTAATAACGGAGTTATTGCTGTATGCGAAGGAGCTAACATGCCTTGCACACCTGATGCAATTCACCATTTTGAAAAAAATAATGTTAAATACGGATGTGGTAAAGCTGCCAATGCTGGTGGAGTTGCTATATCTGCACTAGAAATGTCACAAAATAGTATTAGATATTCTTGGACTGCTGAAACTGTAGATAATAAACTTATAGATATTATGAAACATATTTATTCATCTTCAAAGGAAATGAGTTTAAAATATAATGTTACCTTGTCACAAGGAGCTAATATTGCTGGTTTCTTAAAAGTTGCTAATGCCATGCTAGTTCAAGGAGATTACTAATAAATTCTCTAATCATCCTTAAATTTAAAAAGATTGATTCCTATATAATATAGTAATCAATCTTTTTTATTCTTTTTATCTTCTTTTAAGAATTCTTTTTCTTTGTAAATATTCTTCTTCTGTTATTTCTCCAGTAGCATATAAATTATTTAATTTATCCATAACATCATATTTCATATTTCTTTTATCCTTAAAATTGAAAACAATCCATAAAAATAATAAAACAAATACTAAAACAGGCATAGAAAACCAATGTCCTCCAATTATATTAAAAATTCCACATTCATACATCTATTTTCCTCCTTTAATTAATATGTTTTTTATTATATCCTATTTATGTGTCACCTTTGTGTCAATTTTAAGAATGTTTTTCTTTTATTATACCTTTTCTATAAGCTCTTAATAATTCATATAAATCATTAATTTGAACTTGTAATTTTTTACCTATATCCGTATCTTTTACTTTTTTTCTTTCTAAAACTCTTTTTACTATTCTTGTTGAAGAGTGGATATCTAAACATTCTGCTATTGCTTTTGATACATCTTTAAAAGGTTGATGAGAAACTAATTTTAATCCATAAGAATTATAAATTAAAGTATATCCAGCAAGCCCTGTTTCCCTTTGATAAGGTTTTGAGAATCCACCATCTATAACTATTAATCTTCCCTCTGCCTTCATTGGACTTTCTCCTCTTTTTTCTTTAACAGGTACATGCCCATTTATTATATGAGAAATATTAATATCCAAATCAAATTCTGCAAATATTTTTTCAATAAAACTTCTATTTTCATATAATGAATAATAAGGGTTTTTAACTTCTTTATGTGTTTCTTCCTCAGCGATAAAGTATCTTTCAAATGTTTTCATAGCTGATTTTCCAAATAAAGGTGAATCTTTTCCAAGCCATAAATAAAGCATGATATCAGTACATTGTTGCTTCATATCCTTATCTGTTTTATTAAAATATCCTTCTCTACAAATTCTATCAAGTTCTTCTAAATATGCTTTTCCAGAAAGTTCTTCTCCAAATAAATTAACTTTTATAAATTCTCCCTTTTCATCAACTGGAATACATCCGTGATATAGAAGATTAGAATTATATTTTAAAAACATACTTCCCTTAGCAAATAAAAACTTAACATGTTTTTGAAGCTTTTCACTATGAATAAATGTATGCTTTAATTTTTTTACTATCTCTTTTTCTTCATCTGTTAGTTTATAAGGATCTTTTGGATCTATAGTTGGGAAATTATTATCTAACATCTTATATTCTTCCCCATCAATTTTTATAGTTCCTTCATTATAATTTACTTTATCTAATAATAATCTATCTTCCATTTCAAACTGTGGATTTCTTTTTATTAAATTATATTCTAGTTTAAACTGAATTACTGATATAGCCTTATGCATTCTTGCCATCATAACTATATCTTCATCATTGGTTTCTTTTGGAATAAATTGTAAACATTCATCATTATAATATTTATTCATTGCAAACTTAGCCAAAGGTAATAAATTTATTCCGTAGATATCTTCTAATATATCTGTATTAGAATATCTACTACAAATTCTAATAACATTTGCTATTGCACATTCTTGACCTGCAGCTGCAGTCATCCAAAGCATGTCATGATTACCCCACTGAATATCAACATTATGATGATGCATTAATTTATCCATAATTAAATGAGGATGAGGACCTCTGTCATAAATATCTCCAACAATATGTAATACATCTATTGTTAGTCTTTGAATAAGTTCTGATATTGCTATTATAAATTCTTTAGCTCTATCTAACTCTATAATTGTATCTATAATCTTTCTAACATAATCTTTTTTATCAGCTGAATAATATTTTTCATGTAAAAGTTCTTGAATAATATAAGCAAATTCTGAAGGTAAAGCTTTTCTTACTTTAGAATCAGTATATTTAGAACTTACTACTCTACAAACTTCTATAAGTCTTATAATAGTAACCTTATACCAGCTTGGCATATCTGTTCCTTGTTCTTGAACAAAAGTTATTTTTTCTTCTGGATAATATATTACTGTAGCAAGTTGTCTTTTAAATGCCTCTTCTAATGTATCACCATAAATATCTTGAATTTTATCCTTTATAACTCCTGAACCATTTCTTAAAACATGATTAAAAGCTTTGTATTCCCCATGAATATCTGTCAAAAAATGTTCAGTCCCCTTTGGTAAATTCATTATTGCTTTTAAGTTTATTATCTCACTTGTTGTGCTTGCTATTGTAGGGAAAGAATTAGATAGCAATCTCAAAAATTTCAATTTATTTTCTTCCATAACATCCTCCAAAATAGTCATTTAATTCATGACAACCTGATACTTCTTTATTTGCTCATCCATTTTTGCTTGATCTATTTCAGCAACTTTCATTACTTCTTCGTTAAAGAATATTTCTATTTCTTGTTTTCCTTTAAATTTACAATATTTTGAAAATAAATTCTTAGCAAATTCTGTCTGCTCTTCTGATAAGTCTCCATATCCTATTATATATGGTCCACCTACACCTTTTCCTCTTATAAAGAATTTGCCAAGTGTTTTATGTTTTAAAATTTCTTCATTATCTGCTTTTGTTCTTCCAACAAAAAGGTATTTTCCTTCCCCAAATCTATAGAATCTAACTTTCTTTAATAAATCAAAAATTACTGCATTTCCGTCTTCTAACAATCCATCTTTTTCTATTATTTTTAATCTTTTAGAATAAGCTGGATCTGTTAACAAACATCCTCCTGCTGGAGTTGGATAATCAACTAAACCCATTTCTTTTGCTAAAGCTATTTGTCTTACTCTTGATCTACCACTAATATCCATAAGTTTTTCTCTATCTACAAGTCCATCTATCTCTGGCTTGCTTAAAGGTAATTTTTTAGCAGATAAAGGTCTTATAATGATGTCACCTTTTTCTGATAATTTTTTTACTTTTTCTAAAGATTGTGAATTTTGAGACATTGGTCTTTGTCCTAAAACTTCTCCTGATATTAAGAAGTCAGCATCATACTTTTCTAATAATTCCCCTGCAAATTTAAACATAAGAGCGTGGCAATCAATACATGGATTCATATTTTTCCCTCTTCCATATACAGGATTTTTTAATATATCCATATGATGTTTACTAAAATCAACATATTCTAATTTTACTCCTAATTGCTCGGCCATTTTTTCAGCTTTTTCATTTTTACCTCCAAAAAAATGAGATACAAAATTTAAAGCTATTACTTCAATTCCTTGGTCTTTAATTAGTTTTATTGCTAAAGCACTATCTAGTCCTCCTGAAAATAACGCTAAAGCTCTTACTTTTCTTTTTTCCACTTTCTAAAACTCCTTTTATTTTAAATTAAACAAATTATTTTTGTTTTGTTTTTTTCCTCTATCAAAATATACATTCATATCCTTTGGTACAGATACGTAAACATTGGCACTGATATCTATTAATCTAGCTCCTTTAATACACATAGCTCCACTTAAAAAATCAATTATTCTTTGAGCTGTTTCTTTATCTAAATATTCTAAGTTTAAAGTTACAACCTTATCATTTTTTATATACTTTGCTATTTTTTTACAATCTTCATATTTTTTTAAATCTACTATAACACTTTGATAAGCTGATATATCTTCATCTCTTACTACAGTTTCTTTTTTCTCTACTTCTTTTTTTCTAAACATTTTTGTTTTATTATTTTTTATCTCTTCTGTTTGAATTTTTTCACTTTGGAAATCTACTATTCCACTTTCTTCATTATCAACATCAGAGCCACCCATACCAAATATTTCTTTAAAACTTTCTAATTTATTTCTCTTTTTACTCATTATGCACACCTCCGTTATTAGCTATAAAGTTTACTACCCACTCTTATAATTGTTGCACCTTCCTCTAAAGCAATCTTATAATCATGGCTCATACCCATGGAAAGTTCACTAAGAGTTCCTTTGAAATATTTTTCATTTAACTCATCTTTTATTTCTCTTAATTTTCTAAAACTAGCTCTAATTTCTTCCTCATCATCTACATTTGGAGCCATAGTCATAAGACCTTTAATATTTATATTTTTTAATTTCATTAATTCAGGCAGTTCTTTATAAAAATCTTCTTTTGTATATCCCTCTTTAGATTCTTCTCCACTTAAATTTATTTCAATTAAAACATCTATTATTCTTCCAATTCCTTTAGCTCTCTTATCTACTTCCTGAGCAAGAGACATTCTATTTATTGAATGAATCATATAAACATAGTCTATAATATATTTTACTTTATTTTTTTGTAAATTTCCTATAAAATTCCAATTTATTTTATCTTTATCTTCTTCTAATAATTCTCTTTTGGCTTCTAATACCTGAACTCTATTTTCTCCAAAATCAAATATTTCATTAGCCATTAGTTCTTCTAACTTAGGTTTATCCACTATTGGATATTTAGTAACTGCAACCAATTTAACTTTTTCTGGATATATAGAATGTTTCTTTATATCTTCTTGTATTTCCTCAACTCTTTTAGTTATTGTTGCCAAAAAATCACCCTCTCTCATATAAATTTTTCAAATACATTATTAGCTAAAAGTACTCCTTTTTTAGTTAATACATATCTACCATTTACTTTTTCTAAAAAATTGTCCTTTTTTAGTTCTTTATATATTTTTATATATTTTTCTTCCATACTTGGAATTATACCTTCTTCTAAAAGTCTTAAACCTAATATATGTCTATATTCTTCCAAAGAAACATTATCAACTACTTCTTTTTCTAATATTGGTTTTTCACCTATTAATATACTATCACAATAAGAATTAAATTTCATCTGATTTTTATACCTAACACCATTTAAATATCCTGAAGCTCCTAAACCGACACCTATATATTCTTCATTTCTCCAATATTTAGTATTATGCCTTGCTTCATAACCAGTTTTGCAAAAATTTGAAATTTCATAATGATGATAAGAATTTTCTTTAGCATATTTAATTATATATTCATACATGTCTGCCTCTAAATCATTGTCTGTCTCTCTATATTCACCTTTTTCTAATTTTTCATAAAATTTAGTTCCTGGTTCCCAAATCAAAGAATATATTGAAAAATGTTCTGGATTTAATTGAATCAATTTTTTCATGTCTTCTTTTACATCTTCAATAGTCTCTTCTGGTAAGGAAAACATCAAATCTAAACTGATACTTTGAAAGCCTATTTTTCTAGCCTCTTTATAAATTTTTATCCCTTCTTCTATATTATGAATTCTTCCCAATTTTTTTAAAAATTTATTATTAAAACTCTGAATTCCAATACTAAGTCTATTTATTCCAGCTTTTTTAAAATTCTTTATTTTTTCTTCATTTGCTGTTTTTGGATTTAATTCTAAAGTTACTTCTGCATCTTTTTTTATGTTTAGTTCCTTTAATATTCTTTCTACTTGTTCACCCTTTAAAAGAGATGGAGTTCCACCTCCAAAATAAACTGTGTCATAATCATATTTTGGATAAAGACGTATTTCTTCAATTAAATTTTCAACATATTTTTCAATCGTTTCTTCGTCACTTTTAAATGATAAAAAATCGCAATAATTACATTTTTTTACACAAAAAGGAATGTGAATATATATTGCATCTACCATATTTCCTCCAATATTTTAAAAAAGAGGGGATATTATCCCCTCTAGATATTAATTATAATGAATCTACAAATTCAACAAATTGTTCACTTATTTGTTTTATTAGATATTCCGCTTCTTTTTTAGATCTTCCTTTTACATAAATATAGTATTTTATTTTTGGTTCTGTTCCTGAAGGTCTTACTGTTATTAAAACATCATCCTCTAATACAAACTGTAAAACATTTGATTTAGGAAGTTGTATTGTTTTTCTATGACAATTTTCTAAATCTATTTCGATTCCTTTTTTGAAATCTCTTAATGTAATTACTTTTTTACCGATTATGTTTTTTATTTCTTTTTCTCTTAGAACAGTCATAATCTTAGAAATTTCTTTTGCTCCATCCATTCCTTCTTTTACAACAGCTACTACATCTTCACCAAACCATCCATATTTTTTATAAATCTTATCTAATTCTTCAGCTATAGAACTTCCTATACTTTCATAGTAAGCTCCAACTTCTGCAATTAATAATGATGCTACAACTGCATCTTTATCTCTAACATGAGTCCCTTTTAAATATCCTATAGATTCTTCAAATCCAAATAAATAAGTTCCATCTATTTTACCAGTTTTAAATTCTTCTATTTTTTCTCCAATATATTTAAATCCAGTTAAGGTTCTATAAATTTTTATTTTATATTCTTTAGCAATTTCATCTAACATAGGTGTTGAAACTATTGTAGAAACAACAGCACCATTTTTAGGAATATTTTTTGTATTTTTCAATATATAATCCATTAAAATCATTCCTAATTGATTTCCGTTTGGATATATCCATTCTCCAGATTTAGTTTTAACTGCTATTCCAGTTCTATCTCCATCAGGGTCATTAGCTATACAAAGATTTGCCCCAACTTTATCTGCAAGTTCTGTGGACAATTTAAATACTGTTTTATCTTCTGGATTTGCATATGAACAAGTAGGAAACATACCATCAGGAGCTTCTTGTTCTTTCACAACATTAACACTTTCAAATCCCATTTCAGAAAGGATTCTTTTAACTGGTCTTCCTGCTGTCCCATGAAGAGGCGAATAAACAATTTTAAAATCTTTTTTTCCTGGAATATCAACATTTATAGCTTCTTTTTTAACTTCTTCTATAAATCTATTATCTATTTTATCTCCTATAATTTCTAAAAGGCCTTTTTCTTTTGCTTCTTTTTCAGTTATCATTTTTATACTATTAAAATCTTCTACATGATTTACTGCTGAAATTATTCCTTTAGCTTGAGGTTCTACTATTTGTCCTCCAATATCCCAATAAACTTTATAACCATTATATTCTTGAGGATTATGTGAAGCTGTTACCATTACCCCTGATTGAGTTCCTAATTCTCTAACAGTAAATGATAACTCTGGAGTTGTTCTTAAAGATTCATATAAATATGCTTTAATCCCATTTCCTGCTAAAACTAAAGCAGTATTCATTGCATATTCAGAAGATCCTATTCTACAATCATAGGCAATGGCCACTCCTTTTTTCTTTCCTTCTTCACCTTTTTTCTTTATTATATAATTAGCTAGACCTTGAGTAGCTTTTCTTACCATATATTTATTTATACGATTGGTTCCTACCCCTCTAATTCCTCTCATTCCAGCAGTTCCAAAACTTAAATTCGTATAAAATCTCTCCTCTATTTCTTTCTCACTTAAATTTTTTAACTCTTCTTTATCCTGAGAATCAATATAGTCTGACTCCATCCATAATTTATATGTTTCCATTACCTTTTTTTTCATATAGCATCTCCTTTCTGTCCATTTCCAAAACCTATAGTTCTTATAATTTTATATCTTTTAAATATTTTTTTAATTCTTCACTTGTTTCTTTATTTCTTAGACCGAATTCTATATTTGCTTTTAGTAATCCTATTTTATTTCCAATGTCATACCTCTGCCCATCAAAATTATGAGCTACAACTTTTTTACCATTTTTTAGCATTTTAAGTATTGCATCTGTTAGTTGTATCTCTCCACCTTTTCCTGCCTTAGTTTCTTCTAATGATTTAAATATTTCTGAACTTAGAAGGTATCTTCCAAGACAAGCTAAAGTTGAGGGTGCTTCTTCTACACTTGGCTTTTCTATAAAATCTTCTACACCAACTGTTTTTTCATCTAACTGTTTATTTGGTTTTACTATTCCATATTTGCAAACATCTTTTTTATCAACATTTTGTACTCCAAGTACGCTTGCCCCGTATTTTTCGTATGTTTCTATTAATTGAGATGTTGCTGTTTTACCTTGTGTATGTACTATATCATCACCTAAAGCTATTACAAATGGCTCATTACCTATAAATGGTTTTGCTTTTAATATAGCATGCCCTAAACCAAGAGGATGAGTTTGTCTTACATAAAATATATTTGCTAGATTTGATAAATACTGTACTTTTTCTAATAATTTTTCTTTTCCTTGTTCCTTTAGAGTTTCCTCTAGTTCAAAGGAATAATCAAAATGATCTTCTATTGAATTCTTATTTCTTCCTGTTATTATTACTATATCTGTTATTCCTGATTTTACTAACTCTTCAACTATATATTGAAGTGATGGTTTATCAACTATAACCAACATTTCTTTAGGTTGAGCTTTTGTTGCGGGAAGTACCCTTGTTCCTAAACCTGCTGCAGGTATTACTGCCTTAGTTACCTTTCTCATTTTCCCCTCCTAAATCATATCCTTTTTTTATTTTATTTTAGAACCAACTTTTACTGAAGAATCTATTTCAACTAATTTAATTCTTTTCTTTTCTTCTGTACTAAGAAGCATCCCTTGAGATATTTCTCCTTTTAATTCAACTGGCTCTAAATTTAATACTGCCATTACTTTTTTTCCTACTAATTCTTCATAATTAGGATAATATTTTGCAACTCCAGATACTATTTGTCTTATTTCTTTTTTATTCTTAACTTTAAATTTTAATAATCTATCTGAATCTTTAACTTTATCCACTTCTAATATTTCAACAACTTTTAATTCAACTTTTGAAAATTCATCAATATTAATTGGATTAGCTATTTTTAAATTTTTATTTATAGGATTTTGTTCTTTTGGTTCTTTTTTTATCTCTAATCTTGGGAAAATAGGTGTCGCTTCTCCTAATTTGTGTCCTTCTTTTAATAATCCCCATTCTTTAACATTTTCTAAAAGAGCTTCTTCAATATTATCTTCAAATCCTAATTGATTCCACATCTTTTGAGCTGCTTCTGGCATATATGGAGAAATTAAAACTGCTATTTTATATAAAGATTCAACTAACATATTCATTACTCCTGCTAATCTATCTTTTTTTGTTTCATCTTTTACAAGTAACCAAGGAGAAGTTTCATCAATATATTTATTCATTCTAGAGATAAATTTCCAAATTAATTCTAATGCTCTTGAGAATTCTAATCTAGACATATGATCATCTATTTTTACTAAAATATCAGCAAACATCTCTTTTACACCATTATCTATTTCTTCTAATTCTCCATTTCCTACTATATTTTCTCCAAAATATTTTTTGTACATTCCTAATGTTCTATTTAATAAATTTCCTAAATCATTAGCTAAGTCTGCATTTATTTTTGTCATCATTGCTTTTTCAGAATAATCTCCATCATTTCCAAAAGAAACTTCTTTTAATAAGTAATATCTAAAAGCATCTACTCCATATTTTTTTATTTCATCTAAAGGAGATACAACATTTCCCTTAGATTTTGACATTTTTTCTCCTTCAGATGTCCACCAACCATGAGCTACTACCTTATCTGGTAATTTAATTCCAGCTGAAAGTAACATACAAGGCCAAATAATAGCATGAAATCTAACTATATCTTTTCCTAAAAGATGTACTACCTCTCCATTTGTCCATCTTTCTTCAAAATTTTCAACATCACTTTCGTAACCAGCTGCTGTTAAATAATTTGTTAATGCATCAAACCAAACATAAGTAATATGACCTGGTGCAAATTCTATAGGAATTCCCCACTCAAAAGTATTTCTAGATATCGATAAATCTTGTAATCCTTGTTTTATAAATGAAGTAACTTCATTTCTTCTTGAATGAGGTAATATAAAGTCAGGATTTTCATCTATATGTTTTAAAAGAGCATCCTGATATTTAGACATTTTAAAGAAATATGATTCTTCCTTAACTACTCTTAAAGGTTTTCCACAATCTGGACAAGTATCCCCTTCTGCAACTTGATTTTCAGGAACAAAAGTTTCACAAGAAACACAATATTTTCCTTCATAATCTCCCTTATAAATATCTCCTTTTTCATAAACGGTTTTCAATATTTTAGCAACTGCTTTTTTATGTCTTTCCTCTGTTGTTCTTATAAAATCATCATTATTTATATTCAAAGCTGACCACATTTCTTTAAATCTAGGAGCCATCTTATCTGTCCAAGCTTGAGGTGTAAGCCCTTTTGCCTTAGCTGTTTCTTCAACTTTTTGACCATGTTCATCTGTACCTGTTAAGAAAAAAACATCATGTCCTGTTGTTTTTTTATATCTAGCCATTACATCTGCAGCTATTGTTGTATAAGCACTTCCCACATGTGGATCTCCATTTACATAATATATCGGTGTTGTTATATAAAATTTGTTATTCATTATTTCCTCCTAATTTTTCTCTTATTATCTTTCTTATTTTTCAAGTTCTTTCTCAGCTTTTAAATTAAGTCTTATTAACTCTTCTTCCGCTAACTTTTGATACTCTTTTGTATCTACCCCCTGGGGAATATACATCCGTTTTCCAATAACACAAACCACCTTTGAAAAAGGTTTTGGTAATTGAAATTTATCCCAAGTTTTTGAAAAAACCCATTTTTTACTATAGGCCCCTCCTAAACATACAAAAGGCTTTCCTGTTTTTTGGGCAATATATATCATCCCTTTTTTAGCTTTAAAAGCTGGTCCTTTAGGTCCGTCTAGAGGAGTTCCCAAAGAATATCCTTCTTTTACTAATTTAATCATTTTAACAACACTTTTTATAGAATCTCTTCCTGAAGAACCTCTTACCATTTTATATCCCATCATTTCCAATGGAACAGCTATTAATTCTCCATCTTTGGAAGGACTTGCAAGTCCTGCTTTCTTTCCTAATTCATCTAAACAAAAAAGAGCCGTAACTAATTTATTATGCCAAAATCCACAAACATAAGTCTCTTTTCCATCTATTTTTTCTTCTTCTATTACTTTTATTTTTAGAGTCATACCTATTATTCTTAAAATAAAATATAAAAGCATTCCATAAATTTTATACATTCTATAATCTCCTAAATTCTTTATTTAAAACATTATTTATCCTTTTTTCATATACTAAATATTATATCATAATTTTAGTATTAAAAAAAGTGTCAATACATATATGTATTAACACTTTAATGTTTTTTATTTTAATTTATTTTTTACTAAAATAATCCTGGTATATTCATTCCACCAGTTACTGAAGACATTTCTTTTTCAGATAATTCTTCTGCTTGTCTCATAACTTCACTAACAGCTGAAAGAATTAAATCTTCTAACATTTCTTTATCTTCCACAGCTTCTTTTACAATTTCATCAGAAAGAGAAACACTTAAAACTTCTTTTTGACCATTAGCTTTAATAACTACTGCTCCTCCACCAACTGAAGACTCAACTTCTTTTCCTTTTAAACCCTCTTGAATCTTTAACATTTCTTGTTGCATAGCTTGAGCTTTTTTTACTATATCCATTTGATTTCCACCAGTTTTAGCAGATTTTATTTTTCTTACCACGACATTCCCTCCTAATTTTGTATTCTTAAACTACTTTTTGATTATATCATAATTTTTTAAACTATTGAAATAAAAATTTAAAATTTTATATTTGGAGCATAAAGTATAGGTCTTCTTAAAAGTTCTTCTTGTAATTTAAATTCTTCTCTATTTTTTAGCTCTTTAACTATTACATTATTTCCTATAAGATCTTTAAATATATACTTTGGAAGTATTGTTTTTAATAAAGATTCAAATTTTTCATCCTTTACTGCTTCTACAACTTTATAATCTTTTAGTTTTAAATCTTTAGCCAAATCATTTATCACTTTTTCTAAACCACCAATTTCATCAACAAGTCCTATTTCCTGAGCTTCACTTCCTAGCCAAACTCTTCCACTTGCTATTTTTTCCACATCAGAAATTTTCATTTTTCTACTAGTTGACATTTTTGTTAAAAATTCATTATAAGAACTCATACTAGAATTATAAATCTTATTTCTCATTTTAGGAGATAATTTTTTATATATTCCCATATTCATATCATATTTATTGTTTGTTAATGTTTCAAAATTAATTCCTACTTTATCAAATAATTTCGATGCATTTGGAATTATTGTTACAACCCCTATAGATCCTGTTAAAGTTTCTTTATCTGCATAAATTTTATCCCCTGCAGCCGAAATAAAATATCCTCCTGAAGCTGCCACTCCAGCCATAGATACATATACTGGTTTTTGAAATTCCTTTAATGATTTATATATCAAATCAGAAGCTAAAGCTGATCCACCTGGGGAATTTATTCTTAAAATTACACCTTTTATTTCTTTGTCTTTTTCTATTATTTTCAACTTTTCTTTTACAATCGCTGGAGTTATTATTTTTTCTACATTTTTAGGATTTTCATTTAAAACTATATTTCCTTCAAGATAAAGTATTGCTAATTTATCTTTCTTCGCAATTTCTGGTAATTTTTTTTCTTGAGAATATCTTGCTAAGTATTCTGATTTAGAAAGACAATTAGTTATTTCATTTTTTTTCAAAAAGTCTTCATAATAAATAACTTGATCAACTAATTTATTACTTTTTAAATTAGTTGCGGAGGTCATCACAAAATCTCCAGATAAAATTTCTTTACTTATTTTTTCTTTTTCTAAATGTCTTTTTCTTGAAATATCTCCAACATAATTTTCATAAAGTTTATCATATATTCTCTTTGTATTTTCCTTAAATTCCTTACTCATATGAGAATTTCTATAATTTTCTCCATAACTCTTAAAATCTCCAATATGAATTATCTCTGCTTGTAACCCTAAATTATCTCCTAGCTCTTTATAATATGGAAAATTTCCATTATATCCTGATATTTCAGATATTAAAAAATTAGTATCTGGAACTATTATATTTCTTGCCTCTAAAGCTAAAGAATAATTTCTATTATTTATAGTATCTAAATAAGCATATATTCTTTTTCCTTCTTTTTTTAATTCTCTTAATTTTACCTTTAATTCCTCTGTTTGAGCTCTATTTAATCCGTAATTATTTAATTTTAATATCAAACCCTTTACTCTTTTATCAGTTTTTATTATATTTAATTCTTTTAAAAACTCATAAAAATTTTCTTCTTTATTTAAATCAAGCAAAGTTTTTATTTTACTTTCTCCTAATGTTTTAGGCATTTCTATAACTACATATGTTTTATTTTCTATTGGAGGCAATTTTTGTTGATTTTTTATATATTTAGTTACTCCTAATATAACTAACCCTAATATAACTAACTTAAAAAAAGCTTTTCCCATTTCAATAAAAACATGTTTAAAAAAATTCTTAAATCCTTTTAATGTTTTCTTTATAATTTCCACTACATCCCCACTCTCTCTAATATTTATAGAATATACTTCCTCCTATAAATTCTTTTAATATAGAATTTGTAGGAATTAATGATTGATCAACTGTTACAAAACAACTTAACAAATCAGCTAGTTTTTTAGCCTCGTCATACTCTGGTGAATCTACTCCTATTTTTATTAATTCTTTTAAAGCAAAAGGTTTTAGAACACACAATTCATAGCTTAAGCTTGAATTAAAAATTTCATCTGCATCTTCTTGAAAAGGAAATATCCATTTTTCTTCACCTTTTCTTATGGAATGCCACATTGCTAAGGTATCCTCTCCTTGAGTTTTTCTCGAAATGCTATCCCTTACTATTCTTCTAATTTTTCTTACATCGGTAGTATGAACTCTATTATGCATATCCATATTAATTTGAGTTAAACAACTTATATATATTTTAAATTTATTCTCTCTTGGAATATATTTTGTTAACTCATCATTTAGCCCATGTATTCCCTCTATTATTATTATACCACCCTCGGGAAGTTTTACTGTTCTTGTTTTTTCTTTTCTTTCTCCTGTATTGAAATTATAAAGGGGTAACTTAGTTTCTTTCCCATCAATTAAATCTTTTAAATTTTCATTTAATAATTTTATATCTAAAGCTTCTATTGTTTCAAAATCTTTTTCTCCATTTTCATCAAGAGGAACATTAGCTCTTCCTATATAGTAATCATCTAATGAAATAGCTAATGTATCTACCCCACAAGTTTTTAAGTTAAGTAATAATTTTTTAGAAAAAGTTGTTTTTCCTGATGAAGAAGGACCTGCTATTGTTATTAACTTTACATCTTTTTTTTCAATTATTTGATCAGCTATTGAAGCTATTTTTTTATTATGTAAAGTCTCATTTAATAAGATTAATTCTAATATTTCATTATCAAATATTTTTTTATTAATACTTCCTGCATAACTAATCCCCATTATTTTGGCCCATAAATTACCTTCTTTAAAAGCCTTTGATATTTTAGGAGTGTCATTTATTGGAGCAACTTTCCAATCAAATACTTCCATTGGAGTCTTTAATATAAATCCATTATGATATTTATATATTTGGAAATCTCTAACTATTCCTGTTGATTTCCCAGGGCATATATAAAAATAATCCCTATAATCTCCTATCTCAACCTCTTTTATTTTAGACCATCCACAGTTTTCAAGCAACAATTTTATATCTCTTCTTTCAATAGCTTTTGCCTTTAATTTTAAATCATCACTATCCTCTGTTATTAAATTTATTGGTATATCCTTTTCTACTATTTCATCCATTCTGTTATGAATTTTTTCGTAGTCTTCTTCCTGCAAAACAACTATTTCTTCTTTATCATAAACTTCTCCATAAGAACCATTATTTAAGGAGTTTTGTAATTCTACCTCATATTCTGGATATAAATCTTTTACGGCTTTTAAAAAAACTAATTTCGTTGTTTCGTATTGTCTACCTTCTATCACTTGTTTCATAAACCACCTCTATAAAATTTATTTTCCTTATTACTAATAATATCCTTATTTTATCATTTATGTTTTTAAATTTCAATTTTTTCAATACTTTTAATTCTTTTAATTTTATTTTTTTGCATAAAAAAAGGGCCGTCTAAGTCGTCATCACCTAAACAGCCCTTTACAATATTCCGATCGTACAACTCACCTACCTTTCCTAAGACATATCTACTAACAAAACACATCTATACGTTAACTTCGCCGCTATATATTTATCCCATCTTCTGTCATAATTTCTCTTTCTTTGGTAATTCTCATCTATTATTTCATGACTGATTCATTATATAGAATTCTAGTCCTCTTTCAAAAGAAAAACTAATTTTACAAATAACTACTAATAAAACTAACCATTTCCTAAAATAAGAATTCTCAATTTCTATTTCTGTACCTCTCTTCTTCTTTGTTACTTTACTTCTTTGTTACTTTACTTCTTTGTTACTTTACTTCTTTGTTACTTTACTTCTTTGTTACTTTACCTCTTTGTTACTTTACCTCTTTGTTACTTTACCTCTTTGTTACTTTACCTCTTTGTTACTTTACCTCTTTGTTACTTTACCTCTTTGTTACTTTACCTCTTTGTTACTTTATTCTATTGTCACTTCCTTGTTACTTGTGATCTTTAATGGAATAAATATAATATTTATTATTTCATCGGACTCACCTCCAAAATAATCTTTATTTTTTAATCTTTATCCTCCTTCTTGTAATACATTTATACCCTATGTTTTTATTTTTGTCAAGAATTTTCAATGGTTTTTGTATATAATATTTCTATGCTAAATATACACTATATATATTATTTTTCTATAATAAAAAAATATCAGCACCTAGAACCTAGGCGCTGACACTAATATTTATTAATTTTTTTTATAAACCATTATAATATAAATTTTCACTTGAGAAAACTGGATCACAAGTTATTTCGATTCCAATTTTACCCATTAACTGATCATCAGTTTTTCCTAAAATTGTTGTAGAATGAGCTTGACATCCTCTTAATTTATTTAATTCATTAATAGCTTTTGCAGCTCTTTCATCTGTAACTGCACATATTTTTAATGCTATTAAAACTTCTTCACAATTAAGCTGAGTATTTTTATTTCTGAAATTATTCATTTTTAATTCAATAATTGGTTTTGTTATTTCTTCAGATATTAAATGAATAGCATCATCTATTCCTGCACAATATTTTATAGCATTTAATATTGCTGATGCTGGAGCGCACATTGTTTCAGATGCTTTTCCTGTAATAATTTTTCCATCTTCTAACTCTATCGCCACTGCTGATTTTTCTTCAAAACTATCATTTAATTTTGAAAGTCTCTCTCTAGCAGCTACTAAAACTTTTCTATCTTCTTCTTTTAATCCAACTTCTTCCATAATAAGTTTAGCTCTTTCTAAAGATTTTTGATCAGCATGTCCTTTTTTATAATCACAACCTGTTTTTAAATATCTTCTTATTATTTCTTGATTAGAAGCTTCTCTTACTACAGCATCGTCTACAATTCCAAATCCTACTCTATTTACACCCATATCAGTTGGAGATTTATATTCAGACTCTTTTCCTGTAATTTTTTCAATTATTCTTTTTAAAACAGGGAAAGCTTCAATATCTCTATTATAGTTTACTGATGTTTCACCATATGCTTCTAAATGGAAAGAATCTATTAAATTAACATCTTGTAAATCAACAGTTGCTGATTCATAAGCTATATTTAATGGATGCTTTAAAGGTACGTTCCAAACAGGAAATGTTTCAAATTTTGAATATCCTGCTTTTTTCCCTCTTCTATCCTCATGATATAATTGACTTAAACAAGTTGCTAGTTTTCCAGAACCTGGTCCTGGAGCTGTAACTACTACAATTGGTTTTGTTGTTTCTATATAAGGATTTTTTCCATATCCTTCTTCACTAACAATTGTATCAACTTCTGTTGGATAACCCTTTGTAGCTCTATGTTTATAAACTTTAATTCCTCTATGTTCTAATTTATTTATAAATACTTTTGTCGCTGGTTGATCATCAAATCTTGTAATTACAACACTGTTAACTTGTAAATCATAATTTCTTAAATCATCAATAAGTCTTAATACATCCATGTCATATGTAATTCCAAAATCTCCTCTTATTTTATTTCTTTCAATATCTCCTGCATATACACAAATTATTACTTCTACTTTTTCTTTTAGTTTATGTAATAATTTTATTTTTGCATTTTCATCAAAACCTGGAAGAACTCTTTTTGCATGTAAATCATAAAATAATTTTCCTCCAAACTCTAAATAAAGTTTATCATAGTTGTTAACTCTTTCTAATATAAATTTTGATTGCTCCTCAAGATATTTATTGTGATCAAATCCTATTTTCATTCTCTTCTCCTTATTAGTTATTCCTCTATTATTCCCATTACATCTTTTCTATAAACTTTTAATGCCCTTCTTAATATTATCATTGCATTTTCAATGTCATCTACATTTGTACAAAATGAAAATCTAACCTCTTGTTCTCCTTTGCCCTCAGTTTGATAGAACCCTGGTCCTGGAGCAAGTAATATAGTTTGATTATCATATCTATATTCATTAAGTAACCATTTTGCAAATTTTTCTGCACTATCAACAGGTAATTTTGCAAAGGCATAAAATGCCCCGCAAGGTTTTGAACAAACAACTCCTGGCATTTTATTCAAATAATTAAATAAAAGATCTCTTCTATTTTTATATTTTTCTCTTACATCTTCTACATAACTATCCATTGTGTTAATTAAATTAGAAGCTGCATGTTGCTCTATTGTTGATACACAAAGTCTTGCTTGACAAAACTTTAAAATTTCTTTTAATAACTCTTCATTTTTAGTAGCTATAAGACCTATCCTAGCTCCGCAAGCACTATAATGCTTAGAAATACTATCTACTAAAACCACTCTATCCTCTAATTCTGGAATGTGAGTAAATGAAAAATATTCAACATCATCATATATAAATTGTTTATAAACTTCATCTGCAATTATATATATATCATATTTTTTAGCAATTTCACCTAACATATAAATTTCTTCTTTTGTGTAAACAGTTCCTGTTGGATTAACTGGATTAGAAATCATAATTGCTCTTGTTTTTTCATCTATCAAACTTTCAATAACCTCTCTACTTGGTAAATGAAACTTTGTTTCAATAGTTGTTTCTATTGGTTTTACTACAGCTCCTGCAAATTTGCAAAAACTCGAATAATTAGAATAGAAAGGTTCTGGAATTAAAACATTATCTCCTTCATTACAAATAGCCATCATTGTAAAAAAGATTGCTTCACTTCCCCCTTGAGTTATTAAAATTTCATCAATACCAAAAAATGTTCCCATTTTTTCATAGGTAGCTTTAAAACTTTCTCTCAATTTTTCTAATCCTCTTGAGTCTGAATATTTTACAATTTTGTCACTAAAACTGTGTAGTGCTGTAAAAAATGTATCGGGAGTTACAATATTAGGTTGTCCTATATTTAGAGCGTAAACTGTTACACCTTCTGCTTTAGCAGCGTCGGCTAGTGGTATCAACTTTCTTATTGGTGAATAGTTCATTGTTGATGCTCTTTGTGATATATGCATATTTCTCCTCCTTAATTTTTTAATTTACTTAAATATTCTTTTTTTTAATTACTAGATATTATATCATATATTCCATATAAATATAAAGATGATTTTTAAAAAATTTAATAATTATAAAAAGTGAATTAAACATCAAAATTTCAATTCACTTTTAATTATTTTAATTTATTTAGTTTAGTTCTACTTTAATGTTACTGTTGAAATTTTCTGATGTCATATTATAAACACTATCGATTATTCCAACTCTTAAACTAGCATTACCTTGTCCCTCACTTAATCTAGACTCAGCTATTTCTCCTGAAATTCCCATGATAGAAACTCCTACTGTAGCTGCTAAAAAATTATCTTGTTGTGCAGCACAAGCACTTCCTATAAGCGAAGCCGTCATACATCCTGTTCCAGTAACCTTTCCAAGAATAGCTGTCCCATTATTTATTTTAGAAATTCTTTTACCATCTGTTACAATATCTTGCTTTCCTGTTAAAGCAATTACAGTATTTAATTTTTTTGCTAAATCTAAAGCTATTTCATCTGCATTTTCTAATGCTTCAACAGAGTCCACTCCTCTATTATTTTTATTTTTTATTCCTGCAATAGATTTTATTTCAGCCATATTTCCTTTTATAACTGCAAAATCAACATTTTCTATTAATTTTCCAACTAGTTCCATCCTAGCTTTTGATGCCCCTGCTCCTACTGGATCTAAAATAACTGGTTTCCCTAATTTATTTGCTATTTTACCAGCTTTAACTACCATTGTCTTCATAGATTTATCCATTGTTCCTATATTTAAGACTAATGCTGATGAAAAAGAAAGTATATCCTCTAATTCTTCTTCGCAAAATGACATTAAAGGAGAAGCTCCTAAAGCTAAAGTTATATTAGCACAATCATTTATTGTTACCATATTTGTTATATGAAAAACAATTGGCTGTTTTTCTCTTATCTTTGTAATTATATTTCCTAATATTTTTTCTTCCATATTTACTCTCCTTTTATATAAGATAATAAAACTTCACTGGCTTTTTTTATATCTTTTTTCCCTAATATTTCAGATATTATAGCTACTCCATCTGTCCCAGTCTTCATTACTTCTTTTATATTATTTAAATGTATACCTCCAATTGCAACATTTGGAATATTTATATAATCTACAATCTTTTTAAGTCCTATTATTTCAAGAGGTTTATTTATATCATCTTTTGTTGTTGTAAAGAATATTGTTCCTATCCCCACATAATCAGCTCCACCTTCTTCAGCTAATCTAGCTTCTTCAATATTCCCAACTGAGACACCTATTATTTTATCTTGTCCTAGTATTTTTCTTGCATATTTTAAATCATTATCACTTTGTCCTATATGAACCCCTGTTGCATCAACTAATTTAGCAATCTCAATATTATCATTTATAATAAAAGGAATATTGTACTTGTCTGTTATTTTTTTTAATTCTCTTGCTATTTTTAAAAATTCTTCATCACTGATATGTTTTTCTCTTAATTGTACTATAGTTGTTCCACCTAAAATACTCTCTTCAACTGCTTTATTTAAATCTCTTCCACTTAAAATATCTCTATCAGTAACTAAATACATAGAATAATCTATATCTTTCTTATTCATATCTTACTCCTGCTTTTTTATATAAATCTACAAAATGTCCAACTGGTCCAACTCCATGACCTATTGGAAATGAATTTCTAATAGCTTCTGTTATATATTCTTTGCCTAGTCTAACACTTTCTTCTATAGAAAAGCCCTTTCCTATTAAAGATGCAATTGTAGAAGATAAAGTACATCCTGTCCCATGAGTATTTTTAGTGTCTATTCTACTTCCTTCAAACTTTACTACTTTTCCATCTTTTAAAACAAGAACATCTGTACAATTGTCAAGTCTATGTCCACCCTTCATTAAAACATTTTTAGCCCCTAATTTTTGAATTTTTCTAGATGCTTCTATCATATCCTCTTCATTTTCTATTTTCATTCCAGCTAAAATTTCTCCTTCTGGAATATTAGGAGTTACTAATTCTCCTAAAGAAATAAATTTCTTTAAAGCTTCTATTGCTTCATCTTTTAATAATTTATATTCACTTTTAGAAACCATAACTGGATCAATAACTATGTTTTTAGCTTTATATTTTTTTAAAGCTTTTCCAATAGTTTCTATTATTTCACTACTAGATAACATTCCTATTTTAACAGAATCTACATCTATATCTTCAAATATAACTTCTATCTGCTTTTCTATTATCTCTTTTGAAATCTCTTGCACTCCAAAAACTCCCATTGTATTTTGAGCTGTCACTGCAGTGATTATACTCATTCCATAAACACCCATAGCACTCATAGCTTTTAAATCTGCCTGAATCCCAGCTCCTCCACAACTATCTGACCCTGCAATTGTTAAAACTTTTTTCATATCTAGCCTCCATAACATTTTAAGTTTTCTTATAATCAATCACTTTTTATTATAGCATAAAAAAAAAGAGGTTTTCCCTCTTTTTTTATTTTATCTTAAATGAATTTTATTATCTTCTAAACTATCTATAATTGCTAAAGATTTTAAATTTAAACCAGCTTCTTTTAATAGCTTCCCTCCAGCTTGGAATCCTTTTTCTACAACTATTCCAACTCCTACAACTTCTGCTCCTGCTTCTTCAACTATTTTTTTCAAGCCTATAACTGCATTTCCCATAGCTAAAAAGTCATCTACAATTAATATTCTGTCTCCTTTATTTATAAACTCTTTAGAAACTGTAATATTATAATCTTTATCTTTTGTAAAAGAATGAACAACAGTATTATAGCTTCCTTCCATTGTTGAAGGTTTATTTTTTTTAGCAAACACCATTGGAACTTCAAAAGCGTAAGCAGTTGCTATTCCTATAGCTATTCCTGAAGCTTCTATAGTCAAAACTTTATTAACTTTTTTCTCTTCAAATTCTTTTTTGAATTCTTTTCCTATTTCATACATTAGATTAGGATCTATTTGATGATTTAAAAAGCTATCAACCTTTAATAGAGCTGAATTTTTTACACTTCCTTTTTCAATTATCATTTCTTTTAGTAATTTCATTATTATATGTCTCCTTAATTTATATTATTCGTTTACTTCTGCTGTTATTTTTTCTATTAAAGAATATTTTAATTCTCTCAAATCTTTAGATAAGTTAACCTTATATTTATGTGGAAATTCTAATCTTTTTCTTTCATTAGAAATTTTTTTTAATTTATTTAAATAATATTTTTGAGATTTTAAAACATCATCTAAAATACTATATTCATCTGTAAATTTTCCATTCATTACATAAGCTTTTGTTAATTTTTCATAAGAATATTGTCCTTTATGAAGAATACTATATTTTAATTCATTAGTTTCATCCTGAGTTCTGAATTCTTCCTTTGATAATATTTTTTCCTTATCAACATCTCCGTTTACTAAAGTTATAACATCAGCGTAAGCTATACCCTTCTTATCATAAATTCTATAAACTTCTTTAAATCCTGGATTTGATATTTTTATTGTATCTTCAGATAATTTCATAACTGGTTGATTTTCTATTTCAACTATTTTATAAACTCCTCCAAAACAGGGATTTGATTTACTTACTGCTATAGCATCCCCTACACCAAATATATCTCCACAAGCTTTTTGTTCTTTTAATGATTTTATTAAATCTTCATTAAGTCCATTTGTTAAAAATATTTTAGCTTTTTTCAAGCCTGCCTTATCTAATTCTATTCTACATTTTTTAGAAAGATAAGCTAAATCTCCTGAATCTATTCTTACTCCATAAACTCCTGGATAATTATCATCTATTCCATTATCTTTAAAAGATTGAATAGCATTTTTTATACCTATTTTTAAAGTATTATACGTATCGATAAGTAAAATTAATGCATTAGCTTTTCTCTCTCTTCTATATTTTATAAACATATCAAAAGCTTCTTTTTCAGATTTTTTTCCAACACCAAAAGTTTGAATATATGAATGTGCCATAGTTCCAACACTGGGAACACCATATTTATACTCTGCTACTAAATTTGAATGAGATGTACATCCTCCAATAATTGATGCTTTTGTTCCTGATACTGCACTATCAAATCCATGAGCTCTTCTACTTCCAAAAGAAGAAACTTCTAAAGGATAAGCTGCTCTAGTTACTCTTGATGCCTTTGTTGCAATCGCCATTTGCATATTCATTATATTTAATAAAGGAGTTTCTAATATCTTTGCTTGAACTAATGGAGCTTTTATACTTATTACTGGTTCATTTGCATAAACTATTTCCCCTTCTCTCATAGCATATAAATCTCCTGTAAATTTTAATTTAGATAAATAATCTAATAATTTAGGTTCATGAATTATTTCTTGAAAATATTTTCTTTTTTCATCCTCACTTGTCTCATTTAATATTTTTATTAAATCTACAACTTCTTTAACCCCTGAAACAACTGCAAAACCATTATCCTCAGTCTTTCTAAAAAACATATCAAATACAGCTTCTCTTTCTTGACTATTTTCCATTATAAAAATATCACTTTCTGTATATTGATATCTATCTGAGTTAATAACTCTTGCAAAATCTGTTAATACTCTGTTCGCCTCCATACTCCTATACCCCTCATTTTTTTTAATATTTGCATATAATTATAACACTTTATTTAAAAAAATCCAATATTTTATCTTGATACATCTCTTCTCTAAAGTCTTTCCATATAGGATATTCTTCCCTCATTTTCTTTACTTCATTTAAATCTATAGTTTTATATAGCAATTCTTCTTTGTCTTCAGAAGCATTAATGACAACCTCTCCAAAAGGATTGATTACTTTAGTATCTCCACATATCACACTTCCTTTAGGAGTTTTCCCAACTGTATTTATTCCTGCAACAAAATATAAATTTGTTGCTGCTCCTGAAATTAAACTATTATGCCAACGATGTTGTATCCATTTACTCCAAACAGCTGTACAAATAACTAATTCCGCTCCTTTTAAAGACAAAATCCTAAACAACTCAGGAAATTCAATATCATAACAATTTAATAATCCTATATTTCCTAAACTTGTCTTATAAACTGAAACTTCATCCCCTTGAGTAAATGTTTTCTTTTCAAGGTCCCAACAATAATATTTATTATAACTTCCTAATCTTTCCCCTTTGTTATTTATAAATATCATTGAATTAAATAATTTATCACAAATATTCTTCTTCTTTTCCACATAACCCATAATTATGAAAATATTATATTTTATTGCTGCTTTTTTTAATTCTACATATAATTTTTCATCATTATATTCAGCTAACTCATGAAATATTTTTCTTTTGTTAAAGTATCCTGAATAATAAAGTTCTGGAAATATTACTATATCAGCTTTTTCTTTGCTAGCTTTTTTTATAATTTCTAAAGCTTTTTCTAAATTTTTTTCCTTGTCACCATGAAAAGATTCTACTTGTGCCATAGCTAATTTTATTTTTTTCATAATCACTTCTCCTATTTTTCTGGAGTATCTATAACCAAAGTAACAGGCCCATCATTTATTAAAGAAACTTTCATATCTGCTCCAAATTCTCCTGTGGCAACTTTATTTAATTGGAATGATTTGAATTTTTCTATAAATTCTTCATATAATGGTACCGCTATATCTGGTCTAGCTGCATTTATAAAACTAGGTCTCTTACCTTTTAAGCAATTTCCATATAAAGTAAACTGAGAAACAATTAAAACTTCTCCCTTTATATTATCTAAACCTAAATTCATTTTTCCTTCTTCATCTTCAAAAACTCTTAAACCTTTTATTTTATTAGATAACCATTCTACTTCTTTGGAAGTATCTTCATGAGTTACTCCTAAAAGAATTAAAAATCCTTTACCTATTTTTCCAACTGACTTTCCTTCTATTTTAACTTCTGCTTCACTTACTCTTTGAACAACAGCTCTCATTTCAATCTCCTTTTTTTATATTTTACTAAATTATATCATAATTATAAAAAAAGAAAGTCCTTTTTTAGACTTTCTTTCTTTCTTTATAAAATTTATAGAGCAATATGTTTTTCATTATTTTTCAACACAAAGAACTTTTCCATCTTTAACAATAACCTCATCATCAAAAGTTATTGTAGGATTATATTGAACCATATCTATATGAACTGTTGATCTTGCAGGTTGTCCATAATAAAATCCATTTCCCATAGCTATATGACAAGTACCATAAGCTTTCTTTTCTTCTTCAAAATCTCCGTTAAATAAACAAGCTCTATTTAACCCTATACCTATCTCAGCTATATTATCACTGTCTTTAACTTCCGCTATTTGTCTACGTATTTCTTTACATATTTTAGGATCTCCTCCTACTACTTCAACAATACGACCTCCTTCTATTTTCAATTCAACTGGAATAGTTGGACATCCATAATAGCAAATTGGACCATCTATAACTAAAGTTCCATGAGTGCTTCCTATTACCGGACCTAAAGAAACTTCTCCATCTGACCAAGCCATTGCATCTCCTGGATTTCTAGCTATACCACACTCTATAATTGGCTCCATATCATTCATTTCCATATATAAATCTGTTCCTGCTGGAGTTGTTATATGAGCTTTTTTCTTTCCTCTCCATACTGCTTGTAAAGTTTCTCCATCTTTATATACTTCTTCATAATCTGCTAATGCTCCTCCACGTGTGAAGTTATCTATATGACGTAAACAAATTGAACATTCTCTTAATGTCTTTTTATTTACAAGTTCCTTTAATTTGTTATTATAAATAGCTGCTCCTGAAGCTGTTGTCATTCCTATAAATACATCACAAGCTTCCATACCTAATTCTAAAGTTTTAGGAAATATAGTCGCCTTATCTTTTCCTCTTATTGGCATCATAGTTATATTGTATTCTGCTCCACATTTTAAAGCTGCCCCTGCAAGTGCATTTGCCATTCTCATATCTGTTTCTGGATCGATAACTATCAATACTTCTTCTCCTGGTTTTACAGCCATTAAGTTTCCTAATAAGTAATCTGCTCTCTCAATACATTCTATTATTCTATTATCTTCCATTCTCCTACTCTCCTTTTAACTTTTATTTATTAATATCTTTTTTCTATAACGTAATAATACTCTAAAGAAAAATTTCTTTCAATTGTTATACTAAAATCCGTATAACATATAATTTTTTTTTATATGTTTGTTAAAATATGCTATGATTAATATATAATAACTAAAACATCCTAATTAGAAGGTAGGTAGCAATATGCTTAACGACATGAAATATATTTATACTATTTATAAAGAAAAAAGCTTTTCAAAAGCAGCTAAAAAATTATATATATCTCAGCCTGCTTTAAGTTCACTTGTTAAAAAAACTGAAAAAAAAATAGGCGTTCAAATATTTGATAGAAATACTATTCCTTTAACTATAACAGAAGAAGGAAAATATTACGTTGAATATATTGAAAAAATATTAAATATGGAAAATGATTTAATTCGACACTTTAAAGATATTGGAGATTTAAAATCTGGAAATTTAGTTATTGGAGGCTCTTCTTTTTTTTGTGCCTTCACACTTCCTAAATTAATTGAAAAGTTTTCCCAAAAATATCCTAATGTTCACATTGAAACTATTGAAGGAAATATCAAGGAACTAACTGCAGGAATCGATAATGGTTCTATTGATTTAATTATCGAAACTGCTATTTCAGAAAAAGATAAAAATCTTAATGTTTATAAATATTCAACTGAAGAAATTTTACTCGGAATC
The DNA here is from genome assembly GCA_030673965.1 of Fusobacterium sp. JB019. Classification (NCBI taxonomy): domain Bacteria; kingdom Fusobacteriati; phylum Fusobacteriota; class Fusobacteriia; order Fusobacteriales; family Fusobacteriaceae; genus Fusobacterium; species Fusobacterium sp. JB019. The sequence continues at coordinate 43,554 of JAUTCN010000003.1, forward strand.
CCTTTACAATGGAAAATAAATGAAAAATTAAAAAATTACCAATTAACTTTTGAAGATATAAAAAATAATAAGCATCTACAAGAAAATTTTCCTGAAGTCTCTTTAAAACATTTTAAAAAATTTCCATTTATTACTATGAAAAAAGGAAATGACCAATATAGCAGAGGCCTAAAAATGTGCCGAAAAGAAGGATTTATTCCTAAATCAATATTCCAAATAGATCAGATTCTTACTGGATATCATATTGCTATTTCTAATAAAAATGTAGCTCTTTTCATTAGAGATACTTTAATAAAATCTGCTTATAAAAATAATGACTCTTTAATTTATTATAAAGTAGGAGGAGATTTAGCTAAAAGATCAATTTATATAGCTAACAAAAAAAATAGATATATTTCTAAAGCTATGAAAGAATTTTTGAAAATAGCTAATATAAATATTTAGCACGCAAATCTTAAACCTAATTTTTTATAATAAAAGTTTTTAATAAAAATATAAGATATAAAAAATAATTATATCTTATATTTTTTTTGATATAACTTTTGCCATTTATCTTTCGATATAGTAATATTTTGTTATCGATGCAATCGTTATGATTTCAAACGAAACACTCGCAAGAAATTCAAGGAGGTAGGAAAATGTCACCATTAAGTAACAAAAATCAAAAAATGCCGCTACACATTAAAATCTTTATCGGATTATTTGCTGGAATTATTATAGGCTATATTTTAAATTTTATGGGTGGATTAAACAACCCTATGATAAAAAATTATATAATTCCATTTTTATCTTTTTTAGGAAGCTTTTTCTTAAAATCAATTAAAATGGTTATAGTTCCTTTGGTTTTCTTTTCTGTAACAGATGCTGCTCTTTCTTTAGGAGATATAAAAAAACTTAGAAGTATTGGAATAAAAACTGTTTTATTCTTTCTAGGAGGTTCTGCTTTATCTGCTTCAATAGGACTAATCGTTGCTAATATTATAAAACCTGGAAAAGGAATTATTTTAGGACATGTCTCTAAAGAAGTTGCTGCTAAAAAACTTCCTGGCATCTACCAAACTATTCTAGATTTATTACCTAATAATCCATTTGCATCTTTAACAAATGGAGATATGATGCCTGTTATTGTTTTCTCTCTTCTTTTAGGTTTTTCGATTATTTTAATGGGAGAAAAAGGAGAACCTCTAGCTAAAATAATTAGTAATTTATCTGAGGCTATGTTTAATATAATTAATATGATTGTTAAACTTACCCCTTATGGAGTTTTTGGTTTAATGTCTGTTGCTATGGCAAAATATGGAACTGCTATATTTGGACCTGTTTTAAAATTTATTGTAACTGATTATATATCTGCAATCGTTATGATTACTGTAGTATATACATTAATGTTGATTTTCATTGCTAAAGTTAATCCTTTAAAATTTTGGAAAAAAGCTATAGAACCTTTCATTGTAGCTTTTAGTACTTGTGCCTCTTCTGCTGCTCTTCCAGTTTCAATGGATACTGCTCCTAAACTTGGAGTTTCTAAAGAAATTTCAAATTTTGTATTACCCCTTGGAGCTACTGCAAATATGAATGGAACTTGTTATTACTTTGGTGTAATTGTTATTTTTGCAAGTCAATTATATGGAATTGATTTATCTATTCAACAACAAATTATGCTAGTTATTCAAGCTACCTTCCTAAGTGTTGGATGTGCTGCAACTCCTCAAATTGGACTTGTTATTTCCATTACTCTATTAACACAAATGGGATTACCTCTAGAAGCTACCGCTTTAGTTGCAGGTATTTATAGAATTATCGATCAAGCTCATACTGCTACAAATTCTTCTGGAGATTTAGTAACTACAGTATGTATATCTGCTTTAGAAGGAGATTTAAATAGAGAAATTTTAAATGATCCTAAAGCAGGAAAAGAAAATTTAGTTTCAGCTTAAATAATATTAAAAAATTAATTTACTAAAAAGAGATTATTTAAATAGTCTCTTTTTTTTTATATTAAAAAATGGTATTCTTAGAGTAGATGTTTATTTAATTTTTTATTTAAATAAAAGGAGTTACTATGAAATTGAATTCAAATTATAACTTAGAGTTTAGAAAAAGAAAAGAACATATTTACAGATTAGCTTTATTTATAGGAGAATTATTTTTAAAAAATGGAGCAGAAACTTATCTAGTTGAAACTTTATGCCGAGATTTATGTAAATCTAAAGGTTTTAAATACATTAGTTTATTTGTAACTCCTACTGTTATCATAATCGGAGATGATAGAGATGATGGAATAACATTTATGAAAACTATCAAAGATAGAACTATTAATCTTCATAAATGCTCACTTTTAAATAATTTAACCCTAAAACTAATAACTCAAGAAAAAATAGATATCAATAAAACTATTAATTTATTAAAAAAAATAGAAAAAAAAGAAACTTATTCTTTTTTTACTAAGTCAATTGCAGCTGGTCTAGGTTCTGCTACTTTTACTTTTTTATTCAAAACAACCTATTTAGAATTTTTATTTACTTTTATAATTGTCCTTATTTCTCTTTATATTTTTAAAAAAATAGTTGAATTTTCTATGACCTCTATGCTTGGAATTATTATTTCTACTTTTTTCATTGGTATTTCAGCTCAATTTTTAAATTTTTTAAGATTAGCACCGAACAGCAACTTTATAATCGTTGGTGGAATCATTCCTTTTTTACCTGGTATAGCAATTACAAAAAGTGTTTCTGATTTAGTTTCTGGAGATTTATTATCTGGTAATGCTCGAGCTACTGAAGCTTTCTTAACTGCTCTCTCAATTGGAATTGGTATAGGAGGAGCTATGAAAATTTGGATTAAATTGGGAGGTTATCTATAATGGAAAATATAACTATCTTTCAACATTTTGTTATCCTTGGCATTACTTCTTTATGCTTTGGAATTTTTCTTTCTATTCCAAAAATAGACTTAATTATAGGTGGTATTATCGGAGGATTTAGTTGGGCTTTATACATTTTTTTAATGAGAATAAGCGGTGAAGTTATATTACCTTATTTTATAAGTACCCTAAGTATAGGAATTTTAGGAAATATAAGTTCTAAAACAACTAAAAGACCTACCTTTTTATATATGCTACCTGGTATTATTCCTTTAGTTCCTGGATATTCTTTATATTACACTATGTTTTATATTGTTACTGAAAATTATCCTCTTGCCTTACATAAAGGAATCGAAACTTTATTTATTGCATTCTCTATTTCTAGTGGCTTAATAGTTTCTGAATCATTAAAAAAAATAGTAAATAATATTTTAAAAAATTTAAAAAAATAAGGTATAATTTTATTAATTGATAACAAGGGAGGGAAAAATATTATGAACATCAATGAAGTAAAAAAAAATGCTCGAGAAAAAATGAAAGGTTTTTGCAATGTATGTAAGGAATGTAACGGTGTTTGGTGCGCTGGAAAAGTTCCTGGTATGGGTGGTTGTGGAACTGGAGATTCTTTCAAAAGAAATTACAACAAATTAAAAAGAATTAGATTAATTTTAAAAACTATACATTCAGCAAAAAATCCTAATTTAGAAACATATCTTTGGGGAGAAAAATTATCCTTTCCTGGAATTGTAGCACCTATCACAGGAGCTAGCTATAATTTTGGAAATGCTACAACGGAAGAAGAATATGCAAACTCTGTAGTTGGTGGAGCTATCAAAGCTGGAACTATTGCAATGATTGGAGATGGGGGAGATCCTTCCTATCTTGAATTAGGGTTAAATGCTATCCAAAAAGTTGGCGGAAAAGGAATTGCAATTATTAAACCAAGAAGTAACGAAGAAATAATAAAAAGAATTAAATTAGCTGAAGAAGCTGGAGCTATTGCTGTTGGAATCGATATAGATGGTGCTGGACTTTTAACCATGGCTTTATATAATCAACCAGTTGGCCCAAAATCTTTCAAAGATTTAAATACTTTAGTAAATTCAACTAAACTTCCTTTCATAGTTAAAGGTATCTTAAGTGTTGAAGAGGCTAAATTTTGTCAAAAAGCTGGAGTTGATACCATTGTAGTATCTAATCACGGGGGAAGAATATTAGATGACACCCTCGCTCCTTGTGAAGTTTTAAATGAAATTGTAAAGGAAGTAGGATATAAAATAAATGTCCTAGTTGACGGAGCTGCAAGAAATGGAGGAGATATTTTAAAATATCTTGCTCTTGGAGCAAAAGGAGTTTTAATAGGTAGACCTATTATTTGGGGAGCTGTTGGGGATGGAGAAGAAGGAGTTAAAATTATTTTAGAAAATTTCAAAAATGAGCTTTTTAAAAATATGATTTTAACTGGTTGTGAAGAGGCCTCAAATGTTTCTTCTAGAATAATTCATGAATTTATATTAGAATAATTAATAAAGGCAGATATTAACTGCCTTTATTTTTATTAAAAGATGAAACTAATAATACTGCAGATATAATAAACATTATTCCTATAATATCTGCTTTCACAAATATAGTTCCCAACCATAAAAATGCAAACAATGAAGCTGATACTGGTTCAACACTTGCAATCATACTTGCTTTTGAAGCTCCAATTTCTAAAACTCCTTGCAAATATAATACAAAAGCTCCTATGGTACCTACTAAAACAATCCCAATAATAGCTAAATAAGCATTAATATCTAATGTTATATTTATATTTTCTGGCATAAATCCTTTTAAAATAACCCCATCAAATACCATTCCATACCCAGCTACTACCTTAGCTCCATATTTTTTCATTAAATCTCCAGGTAATACTGAATATAAAAATAATCCTATTGCTGATAAAATCCCATAAAATAAAGCTCTTGGAGAAAGAGCCAAGCTACCAAAATCTCCTCTTGTGGCAAGCATTAATGTTCCTAAAACTACAAATAAAAGAGCCATAAATTCACACTTAGTTGGACTTCTTCTATCATTAAAACATACATAAATCATAATCATAACTGGCCCTATATATTGAAGTACTGTAGCTGTCCCTGCATTTGAATAAGATATGGTTAACAAATAAAATAGTTGTGCAGGTAAAAGTCCTAATATTGCAAATAAAATCAACCTAAACAAATCTTTTCTATTCTTTAAAATATTCATACTTTTTTCTTTTTCATAAAAAAAATTAAACATCATTAAAATTATTCCTGCTGACATCATCCTAATTGTTGTAAGCCAATAAGCATCCATATTATAGTTTTCAAATAAATATTGACCACAAGCACCTGAAAATCCCCATCCACAAGCACCTATTATTGTAATAATAACTCCTCTAAAACCTGGTTTCATTTACTCCTCCATTATAATTTTCTTTACTGGAATTATAACATTTTATATTATAAAAATGAAACTATATTTATAAATAAAAAAACAGAACCAAACATTATAACTCTTTGGTTCTGCTAGTTTTATTTCACCTGATTAAATATTTTTTTTGCAGCTAATAATCTCTCTTCTGATAATGGCTTTGTTCCTAGTAAAGGATAACTCATTTTTAGTTCTTCATATTTAAAAACTCCTAAAGTATGATATGGCAATAACTCTATTTTTTTTATATTCTCAAAATTTTCTAAATATTTAGCAAGCCTTCTAAGTAATTCATCATCATCTGTTATCCCTGGAACAATTACATGTCTTATCCATACATCTTTTTTTATTTCTTTTAAATAATTTAAAAAGTCTAAAGTCTTTTTTAATTCTACTCCTGTTAATTCTTTGTAAATTTTTTCATCAATAGATTTTATATCTAAAAGAATTAAATCTGTATACTTTAAAATCTCCTTTATTTTATCATTAAAAATATATCCTGATGTATCTAAAGTTGTATGAATATTATTTTCCTTACAAATTTTAAAAAGTTCCAAAACAAAATCACTTTGTAATAAAGGTTCACCTCCACTTACGGTTAATCCCCCTTCTTTTCCAAAAAAACTTTTATACTTAACTAACTCTTTAAATACTTCTCTAGGGCTAACTAATTTATTTTTTCCTTTAATATCCCAAGTATCTGGATTATGACAAAACTTGCATCTCAAAGGACAACCTTGTAAAAAAACAACATACCTTATTCCTGGGCCATCTACAGTTCCAAAACTTTCATAGGAATGAACATTTCCTAATATAGCCATAATTTATCTCCTACTTTTATATTCTAGTGTTTATTGTTCTTGATAAAACATCAAGTTGTTGTTCTCTTGTTAATTTATTAAAATTAACTGCGTATCCTGAAACTCTTATTGTAAGTTGAGGATATTTTTCCGGATGCTCCATAGCATCTTCTAATAATTCTCTATTAAATACATTCACATTTAAATGATGTCCCCCTTCTGGAGTGAAATATCCATCTAACAATCCTACTAAATTATTAATTCTTCCTTCTTCTTCTTTTCCTAAAGCTCCTGGTGCTACTGCAAATGTATATGAAATACCATCTTCTGAATTATGGAAAGGTAATTTAGCTACTGATAATAATGAGGCTAAGGCTCCATTAGTATCTCTCCCATTCATTGGATTTGCTCCTGGTGCAAATGGTGTTCCTGCTTTTCTACCATCCGGTGTATTACCTGTCTTCTTTCCATAAACTACATTAGATGTTATTGTTAACATTGATTGAGTTGGTTTTGAGTTTCTGTAAGTTTCATGACTTCTTAAATGATTCATAAATTTCTCCATAACCATTATTGCCAATTGGTCACTTTCATCATTATTATTTCCATAAGGAATATAGTCTCCTTCTCTTTCAAATCCAATAATTAATCCTGTCTCATCTCTTATTACTTTTACTTTACAATCTCTGATAGCTGCTAGTGAATCTGCAACAATAGATAATCCTGCTATTCCTGTTGCTTGAGTTCTTTCAATGTTTAAATCATGAAGACCCATTGCAAAAGCTTCATAAGCATATTTATCATGCATATAATGAATTATTTTTAAAGCATTAACATACACTCCTGATAACCATTCCATAACTCTATCGAATCTCATCATAACATCATCAAAGTCTAAATAATCTCCTTTAACTGCTTCAAATCTAGGAGACACTTGTTTCCCATTCTTTTCATCCCTTCCACCATTTAATGCGTAAAGTAATGCTTTAGCAAGATTTGCTCTAGCTCCAAAGAATTCCATTCCCTTACCTATTTTCATAGGAGAAACGCAACAAGCTATTCCATAATCATCACCAAATTCAGGCCTCATCAAATCATCATTTTCATATTGAATTGCTGAAGTTTTTATAGAAACCTCTGCACAAAATTTCTTCCAATTTTCAGGTAATTTTTCTGCCCATAAAACTGTTAAATTAGGTTCTGGAGCTGGTCCTAAATTATATAATGTATTTAAATATCTAAATGAATTTTTTGTTACTAGAGTTCTTCCATCTGATCCCATTCCACCAATAGATTCTGTTACCCAAGTTGGATCTCCAGAGAATAATTCATTATATTCAGGAGCTCTTAAAAATCTAATAATTCTTAATTTAATTATAAATTGATCTATCAATTCTTGAGCTTCTTCTTCTGTTATAATTCCATTTTTTAAATCTCTTTCTATATAAATATCTAAGAAAGTTGATGTTCTACCAAGAGATGTAGCTGCCCCATCTTGATCTTTTGTAACTGCTAGATATCCAAAATATACAAATTGAACTGCTTCTTTTGCATTTTTAGCTGGTTTAGTTACATCATAACCATAAGATGCACACATTTTCACAAAATCTTTCATGGCTGTAATTTGATCTGAAATTTCCTCTCTTCTTCTTATAGTTTCATCATCTAATTCTGCTATTTCTAAAACTTTCATCTGAGATTTCTTATCTTCGATTAATCTATCCATTCCATAAAGAGCTACTCTTCTATAATCTCCTATTATTCTTCCTCTTCCATAAGCATCAGGTAAACCTGTTATTATCCCCACGCTTCTACAAGCTTTCATTTCATCTGTATAAACTGAGAAAACTCCTTCATTATGAGATTTTCTATATTTTGTGAAAACTTCTTCTACAAAAGGATCCATTTCATATCCATAAGCTTTTAAAGATTTCTCAACAACTCTAAGTCCACCTTTAGGATATATTCCTCTTTTTAAAGGTTCATCTGTTTGAATTCCTACTATAACTTCAGAATCTTTTTCTATGTATCCTGGTTCATAGGCTGTTATTGATTGAGGTTTTTTAGTTTCTGCGTCATATACTCCAGTTTTACTTTCTTCTTTCAATAATTCTGATAACTTATCCCAAACTTTTTTAGTTTTATCTGAACTATCTTTTAAAAAAGCTGAATCTCCTTCATAAGGATTATAATTGCTTTGAATAAAGCTTCTTACATCTATTTCTCCTTGCCAACGTGCTTTTTTAAAACCTTCCCATGCTTTGTTTGTCATTAACGCCTCCTTAAAATATTATGAATTTTTTATAATAAAAAATCGATCCCCTGGACTCTTATATTTTGCCCAGACGGTCGACTAATCTCAAACTATATTCCTTGTGGTCATTTCCACTTATCCGTCAGTTATATAGCTGTTTATTTCTTTCTACCCTTGCATAGATACTACTATAATTTCTTATCCTTGTCAATAATTTTATAAAAATATTTTTTTCAAATATCTAGCTTCACTATCCTCATCAGAAGTTCCAATTACTTCATTATTCGGCAAAGCTTCTTTAAGTTTTTTGCTAGCATTACCCATAATTAAACCTTTTCCAACAAGTTCTAACATCTCTTTATCATTAAGCCCATCCCCAAAAGCAATCGTCTCTTCTAAAGAAATTCCTTCTCTTCTCAAAATTTCAGAAATAGCTTTTCCTTTTGATACTCCTTTTCCCATAATTTCAAGGCAAATATCTAAAGAAGCTGTAATATTAATGTTTTTAGATATATTCTTATCTTTTTTTAATTTTTCTTCCAACTTATCTAAAACTCTACTATCCCTACATATATATGCAAACTTTGATATATTATCTGTGCTTATTTTTTTTAATTCTACTATATTTGGAGTAAATCCTGATTCTTTATGATACTTATTTACTTCTGGAACATCCATATTTACATACCATTTATCAAAAGTATATACATTTTGCATTATCTCATCTTCTAAATCTAAATTTAAAAAATACTCTGCATAATCTTTAGGTATTGTATCATTTATGATGGGCTTATTCTTATAATCATGAACAACTGATCCATTAGCTGATACTAAAAAAGAATCTGCTCCTAATTGTTTTTTAAAACACATTGCATCTTTATGATGTCTACCTGTAGCAATTATAAATTTAATTCCTTTTTTTATAATTCTACCAATTATTTCTTTACTATAATCTGAAATCTCATGCTTTGAATTTAGTAAAGTTCCATCTAAATCAGAAATTACTGCCTTATACATAACTATCCCCTCACTATTTTCTGTTCTTTTTATTCTTTCTTATTTTATAAATAAACCAAATTATTATCCCTATACTTATTGGCGCCATAACCAAATTAGCAATTATTGCATACTTTATCATTAATAACCACCCCTTTATAATTTTTTACTCCCTCTTAAGTATATCATACATTTACAAAAATATAAAATCTGAAAATTTTATATTGACATATTTTTTTATTTTTGTTATACTTTATGGGTAACAAATTAATGTTGGGATGTCGCCAAGCGGTAAGGCAACGGACTTTGACTCCGTTATGCGTTGGTTCGAATCCAGCCATCCCAGCCATTTATAGAAATTTAAAACCACTAGAATTAGTGGTTTTTTTTTACTTAAATATAAAAAAGAGGAAAAATTATTATTAATTTTTCCTCTTGAAAATTTATCATTAATCATCAATATAATTATCAAAGTATCCTTGAATTAAAACAATAGGAGTTCCTTTATCTCCACTTCCTGTGGTTAAATCACATAAAGATCCAATTAAATCAGTTAATCTTCTAGGTGTTGTTCCTTGAGTTATCATCTTACCTTTTAAATCTTTTTCTTTAGACTTTATGGCTTCCTTGATTGCCTTTTGCAAATCTTCACCTTTTAAATTAGATAAATCATTATCTGCTAAATATTTTAATTTTATTTCATTAGGTTTTCCTTCTAATCCATCTGTATAACCTGGAGATACTACTGGATCAGCAAGTTCCCATATTTTACCTATAGGATCTTTAAAAGCTCCATCTCCAAATATCATAACCTCTATATGCTTTCCTGTTTTTTCTAATAAATCTTTTTGAATTTTATTTACTATTGTTCTGCAATCACGAGGAAATAATTTAACAGTGTAATCAGTAGCCTTGTTTGTTCCTAACAAACCATAATTTTCATTATATCCAGAACCATTTATAGATTTTTTAAGAATATCATCTAATCCATAAACTATCTTAGCTCCTGCTTTTCTTAATAATTTTTTAGTCCTTAACCTAGTATGTATATCACAATTTAAAACATAATCAGTGTATTTTAAAATAGAAATGGGATTGTTAGCAAATATTACTTCAACTTCTGTCCCTTCTTCTTTAATAATTGAAGAATAGTAATCAATATAATTTACTCCTGTAAATATATGAAAAGGTTTCCCAAATTTATTGGTAAATTCTTTTTCTGTAAGGACATCACTCCAAGGATTAACTCCCTTCTCATCTAATAGGTCATAATCAACAAAATGATTCCCTACTTCATCTGAAGGATAACTAAACATTAATACGATTTTTTTAGCTTTTCTCGCTATTCCTTTTAAGCAAACAGAAAATCTATTTCTACTAAGGATTGGAAATATAACACCAATAGTTTTATCTCCATATTTTGCTTCAACATCTTGGGCTATATTATCTATAGATGCATAATTTCCTTGAGCTCTTGCAACAATAGATTCAGTTATAGCAACTATATCCCTATCTTTTAATTGAATATTATCATTTTTTACAGCTTTCATTACAGAATTTACTACAAATTTTGAAATATCATCCCCTTGGTGAATAATAGGGGCTCTCAACCCTCTTGAAATAGTTCCTACTAATCTTCCCATTCTACTACACTCCTTTTAAATTCTAAGCTTCGATTAAATTAAGTTCAGCCATTTCTTTAAAAATCACGTCTATTTTTTTTAGTTGAGACAATCTATTCATTTTTATTTCTTCATTTTTATCATTAACCATTACACTATCAAAATATTCATTGATAATTTCTTCTCCACTTAAAACTACTTCTAAATATCCTCTGTAATCTTTATTCGCTAATTTAGTTTCTAAAGAAATTGCCAACCCATTTACAAAGTTATATAATTCATTTTCAACTTTTTCTTTGAATAATTCTTCTTTAACTTCTTTATCTTTATGAGATTTAACAATATTTCCTACTCTTTTTATTATAGAAATTATATTTTTAAATTTAGAATCTTTCATTTCTTCAGTTATAACTTTGATTCTTTCTTCTGTATCAACTACATTATTCCAAGAGTTTTTAACAACTGCTAATATAACATCTCTTCTATAGCCTAAGTCAGTGAAAACATTTATAACTCTTTGTTTTAAGAAATCTAAAACTTCTTTTTCCAATTCTTTTTGATCTTTCTTTAAAACTCCAGCTTCATCTAAAACTTCAATAGATTTTTCTACTAATTCTTTTAAAGATATATCTAATTTAGAGTTTAAAATAACATTAACTATTGCTAAAGCTGCTCTTCTTAAAGCAAATGGATCTTTCGAACCTGTTACTGCAACTCCTACCCCTAAGCATCCTACTAAAGTATCTAATCTATCACACATTCCTGCAATAATTCCTTCTTTGGTTGTAGGAAGATTATCTCCTTTAAATCTAGGGAAATAATGCTCTTCAATACCCTTTGCAACTGTTTCTTTTTCTCCATTTTTAAGAGCATAATCAGCTCCCATAAATCCTTGAAGTTCTGTAAATTCTTTTTCATTTATCATATTAGAAACAAGATCTGCTTTGCATAAAGCAATTGTTCTTTTTATATTTTCTTTATCTGCTTCATATCCTAATTTTTCAATTAATAAATCAGCTATTTTAGAAACTCTTTCCATTTTAGAATAAATAGTTCCTAAATCTTTTTGATAAACAACTGTTTTTAGTTTTTCAATATTGTTTTCAAATGGTTTTTTTAAATCTTCTTGATAGAAAAATCTTGCATCAGCAAGTCTTGCTGATAAAACTTTTTCATTTCCTAGTTTTACTTTTTCTGAATTTTCAATACCATTTCTTACTACTACAAATTTAGGTAATAATTTTCCATTTTTATCTAAAATCGGGAAATATCTTTGATGAACTTCCATTGAAATAATTAAAACTTCTTGAGGAACTTCTAAAAATTCCTTATTAAATGTTCCAATTATAGGATAAGGATATTCTACTAAATTAGCTACTTCATTTAATAAATTTTGATGAATTAAAACTTGTTCATCCTCACCTGTACAATTTTCTTCTATCATATCTTTAATCATTGATTTTCTTTCATCAATATCAATAATTACATTATTTTCTCTAATTTTAGTGAAATATTCTTCAACACTTGAAACTGTAAATCTATCTCCAAAAAATCTGTGACCTCTTGATTCTAAAGAACTTTTTATTCCTTCTATTTCAAATTCAACTAATTCCTCATCACAAATAGCTAAAAACCATTGGATTGGTCTTGCAAATCTGAAACTCTTATCTGACCATTTCATTGATTTTGGAAATTCTAATTCACATATTAAATCTTTTAATAAATTTGGTAATATTTTTTTTGTTTCAATACCTTTAGAGAATTTTCTTACTGCAATATATTCTCCTTTTTTAGTTTCTACTATTTCTAAATCTTTTGGATCTATCCCTTGAGATTTTGCAAATCCCATTCCTGCTCTTGAAATTTCTCCAGCTTCATCATAAGCAACTCTTTTAGCTGGTCCCATATTTAGAACATCTAAGTCTTCTTGCTTTTCTGCCAATTCTTCAACTTCCACAACCAATCTTCTAGGTGTTCCATAAGTATTTATTTTCTTATATTCTATTCTTTCCGCTTTTAATTTTTTTTCTAAATTTGATTTTAAACTATTTAATGCATTTATTAGAAATCTTGCTGGATTTTCTTCCATTCCTATTTCAAAAAGTAGTCTCATTTTAATTCCTCCAATACAATTAATTTATTTATTTTTCTTCAACAAAGGGTAACCTAATTTTTTTCTGTTTTCCACATAAATTTCTGCACATTTTTTAGCTAAATCTCTAACTCTTAAAATATACGCCATTCTTTCTGTTGTTGAAATAGCCCCTCTTGAATCTAAAACATTAAATGTATGAGAACATTTTAATACAAAATCATACGCTGGTAAAACTAGCCCTTCTTCTAATATTTTCTTTGCTTCAGCTTCATAATCATCGAACCATTTAAAGTAAGAATCTAAATTTGCTAATTCAAAAGAATATTTTGAATTTTCAAATTCATACTGATATCTCATATCCCCATATTTTACATCTTCTGTCCAATCTAAATCATAAACATTTGATTTATCTTGAATATATAAAGCTATTCTTTCTAGTCCATAAGTAATTTCTACAGGAACTATATCAAGTTCTAATCCTCCAACTTGTTGGAAATAAGTAAATTGAGTAATTTCCATTCCATCTAGCCATACTTCCCAACCAAGTCCCCAAGCTCCTAAAGTTGGTGATTCCCAGTCATCTTCTACAAATCTTATATCATGTTCTTCAGGAATTATTCCTAAAAGTCTTAAACTTTCTAAATAAAGCTCTTGAATATTTTCTGGAGATGGTTTCATTATAACTTGAAACTGATGATGTTGATAAACTCTATTTGGATTTTCTCCATATCTTCCATCTTTAGGTCTTCTTGATGGTTCTACATAAGCAGTCTTCCAAGGTTCTGGTCCTAAAGACATTAAGAATGTATTTGGATTAAATGTTCCAGCTCCTGTTTCTATATCATAAGGATTTCCTAAAACACAACCCTTAGATCCCCAATAATCTTGAAGAGTTCTTATTATCTCTTGAAATGTCATTTTCTTGCCTCCATTTTATATTTTTATATTTTAATTATCTTAATTTTTTAAAAATATATCTATTTACTTGATTTGTGTTCTTTTTTTAAAAACATATCTAAAATTATTAAAGCGACTCCTAAATTAATATAAACATCTGCCATATTAAAAACAAAGCTCCAAATCCCACGAAAATCAATCATATCAACTACATATCCTCTGAAAATTCGATCTATCATATTTCCAATAGCCCCACTAATAATTAATAAATAAGATATATTCTCAATTGTTTTATTTGTTTTAAAATTCCTAAAAAAGTACCACAAAAGTAATATGATCGCTACAACAGTAGCTATACTGATTATATCTATCTTCCCTTGAAACACACCAAAAGCTATCCCTCTATTTTGGACATATGTTATATGGAAAAAATTCGATATTACTTCTATTGTGTCACCTAGGAACATACTATTATCAACTAGGAATTTAGTTAGTTGGTCTATTAAGACCAACATAACTATTCCAATCATATATATAAACATACTTTATTCTCCTAAAACTGATGCACATCTAGGACAAAGAGTTGGATGTTCAGGATTTTTACCTATTTCTTTTGAATACTTCCAACATCTTTCACATTTTTCTCCCTCAGCATGAAGAACTTTTACAAATAATTCAATTTCATCATCTTTAGCAAATGTTTCATCTGTTTCATCCACATAATTTAATTCAGAAACAATAAATGCCATTTCTAATAATTCTTGATTTTCTTTTATAAATGTTTTTAAATTCTCGTCTTGAGTTGAAATTAATACTTTTGCATCTAAAGCATTTCCAATTATTCTATCTTTCCCTTGTCTTGCTTTTTCAAGATATTTATTTACTGCTTTTCTTAATTTTATTACATTTTCCCATTTACTTGCTAATTCTTCATTTAAATATTCATCTTTATTTTCAAACCATTTAGTTAAATGAACTGATTCTGAATCCTTATCATGCTCAGGTAATTTAGTCCAAATTTCTTCTGCTGTAAATGAAAGAATTGGAGAAACCATTTTAACTAAACAAACTAAAATTTCATTCATTACTGTTTGAGCTGCTCTTCTACCAACAGAATTTGCATTTTCTGTATATAATCTATCTTTAATTATATCTAAATAGAATGCTGACATATCTATTCCTGCAAAATAATGAACTGCTTGGAATAAATTATAGAATTCATATTTTTCATAATTTTCTGTAACTTGTCTTTTTAATTCTTCTAATTTATGTAATGCCCATTTATCTATTTCATGTAAATCATCATAAGATACTGCATCAACTTTTGGATCAAAATCAGCTGTATTTCCTAAAATATATCTAGCTGTATTTCTTACTCTTCTATAAGCTTCAGCCATTTGTTTTAAGATATTATCTGAAATTTTAACATCATCTCTATAGTCTACTGATGCACACCAAAGTCTTAAAATATCTGCTCCATATATTTTTATTACATCTTCTGGTGCTACTGTGTTTCCTACTGATTTAGACATTTTTCTTCCATCTCCATCATTAACAAATCCATGAGTCAATATTTTCTTAAATGGAGCATCAAAAGTTGATCCTGCTGATGTTAATAATGATGTTTGGAACCATCCTCTATGTTGGTCAGAACCTTCTAAATATAAGTCAGCTGGTCTATGTAATGTTTCTCCTCTTGTTTCAAGAACTGATCTATGAGAAACACCTGAATCAAACCAAACATCCATAATATTTGTTTCTTTAACTATTTCTTTTCCTGTTAAATCATATTTAGCTAGTAATTCTTCACCTATTAATTCTTCAGCTGAATATTTAACCCAAGCTGCTGATCCTTCTTTTTTAACTATTTCAACTACTCTAGCTAATATTTCTTGATTGAATACTACTTCTTCATCAACGTAGAATACAGGAATGTGAACTCCCCATGTTCTTTGTCTAGAAATACACCAGTCAGGTCTTGTTTCTAGCATTGATCCAATTCTGTTTCTTCCCCAAGCTGGTACGAAATCAACTTTATCTAATAAATCTAAAGCTCTTTGTCTTAAGTCAGAATCTCCTTCTGTTTTTACAAACCATTGAGCTGTTGCTCTAACTATTATTGGAGTTTTTGATCTCCAATCATGTGGATATGAATGGACAAATTCATTATAAGATAACATAATTCCTTTTTCTAACAAGTCTTTTGAAATTACTTTATTTGCTTCTTCATAAAATAAACCTGCGTAAGGTCCTGCTTCTTCTGTTAAGATTCCTTTATAGTTAATTGGTGAAAGAATTGGAAGACCAAATCTAACTCCTACAACATAGTCATCTTGTCCATGACCTGGAGCTGTATGTACACAACCAGTACCCGCATCTGCAGTTACATGATCTCCTGTAATTATTGTTCCTATTCTATCTATAAATGGATGCTCATAAGTTAATTTTTCTAAATCGGCACCTTTAAACTCTTTTATTAATTCACAATTTTCAATTCCAATTTCTTTCATTGCTGTTTCTGCCAATTCTTTAGCAAACACAAAATTTCCTTTTTCTGTTTTGTAAACTCCATAATCAAATTCAGGATTTAAACAAATTCCTACATTTGCAGGTAAAGTCCAAGGGGTAGTAGTCCAGATAACTAAATGTGTTTCTTCAGTTAATCCTAATTTATCTAAAACATCTTGACATGCTTTCATTTTCACATAAACTGATGGAGATTTAATATCTTTATATTCAATTTCAGCTTCAGCAAGTGCTGTTTCTGTAACAGGAGACCAATAAATTGGTTTAGATCCTTTGAATATATATCCATTTTTATATAATTCTCCAAATACTTCTAATTGTTTTGCTTCATATTCTGGAGCTAATGTTAAATACGGATTATCCCATTCTCCTAAAACTCCAAGTCTTATAAATCCTTCTTTTTGAATATTTACCCATTTTTTAGCATATTTAGTACATTTTTCTCTAATTTTTAATGGAGACATAGTTTTCATTTTTTCTCCAAGTTCTTCACTTACTTTTAATTCTATTGGAAGACCATGTGTATCCCATCCTGGTATATATGGTGCATTATATCCTGTAAGTCTTTTATATTTTAATATTATATCTTTTAGAACCTTATTTAAAGCATGCCCAATATGGATATTTCCATTTGCATATGGTGGTCCATCGTGTAATATAAAAGATGGTTTATTAAAATCTAATCCCTTCTCATATATATTTTTTTTAGACCAATCTCTAACCATTAATGGTTCTTTATTTGGTAAATTTGCTTTCATCTGAAAGTTTGTTTTTGGCAGGTTTAATGTTTTACCATAATCCTTTTTTTCCATTTAATTCTCCTCCTTGAGTATATTTAAAGTTATTTTAACGGTTGTTCCAATTTGTGGTTTGGAGTAAATTTTAACTACTCCTTTACAATCTTTTATTACTCTTTTTACAAGGGGAAGACCCAAACCTGGAGCATCCTCTTTATAAGTAATAAACGGTTGAAAAACTAAATCTAGTTTTTCCTCAGACATTCCTATTCCATTATCTTTTATGTCTATTTTAAGTTTATTTGAATGTTTATCTCTAATCACTACAATATCAATTTTTTTTATCACTTTATTATTTTCTAAAACTGCGTCATAAGCATTTTTTAATAATTCCATAAATACTCTTCTAAGTCTTTTATCATTTCCTAAAATATCACCTGTGTAACTTATAAATGATGATATCAATACTTTATTATCTTCAGATAATGATGCTTTAAACTCTGATATTACTTCTGGTATCAAATGCTCTATGTTAACTTCTTCTATTTTTTCTCTATCTGATGGGTTAGAGTATTCCATTAAAATTTTATTTATTTGTTTCATTTGTTCTACTCTACCTTCAATTTCTTTAATGTTTTCTGCTATATTATTATAGTCTCTATTTTTCGTATTTTCTAAAATTCTTAACAATTTATTAAGAGCTTCTTCTCTATTATTCAAAAATCTTTCAGCTACTTTACTTATTGTTATATTTCTTTCTAGCTCTATTTTTTCTTCTTCTTCTACTTTACTTCTAAATTTTATAGAAATATTCATTAAAAGTAATTTTAATAATTCAATATCTTCTTCAGATATTTCTTTTTCTTTTATATAATAATCAAAAACCATAACTCCGGTGTAATAGTCTATATTATAAACAGGAAATATTAAAAAATTATTTAATCCTAAACTATTAAACAAATCATTTCCTAAATTATATTTATAACCCTTGCTATTATAATATTTTATTTCTCTATTTTTTAGAGCACTTGATATTATATTCTCACTCGAGAAAGGTATTTTTATAAGTTGAACTATTTCGTCTAATTCTTTAATTTGAAATTTAAATCCACCCTTTTTTTCTTTAAGAATATCATTATTTATTTCTAAAATATGAGAATTTATTTTTGCTTGTTCTCCAATAAGAGCATCTCTTTCTCTACTATATCTAAAGAACATTCCTCTACTAAAACCTAAACCTAATTCTGATATAAAGGCTGTCATTACTTTTTGAACAATCTTAGTTACATCTTCCTCAGTTTGAACCTCTAAAATTAACTGCTCTATTGTATTCATTTTTCTTAAATTCTCTTTTAATTTTTTATTTCTTTGTTTTAATGTTCTTTGATTATCTTCTAATTTTCTAAGCATACGCTTTATTGCTACTGCTAATGTTTTAATCTCTCCATTAGTATTATCTAATCTTATCCTAGTTGAGTAATTTCCTTCACTAATTTTTTCTGCTGATTCTGTAATTCCCTTTAATGGCCATAATAATTTTTGTAACATTTTAGCAAAAATTGTTGTACTTAACATTATCAAAGTAATTACAATTATAGTTATAAATAATCCTATAATAAACTTTGTAGTAAATAATTTTTCCCTTGAAATAGCTACTCCAAAACATCCAACATTATTATCATGATAATCTTTTAAAGATAAAACACCTAAATAATATGGTATCTTTCCTATTTTCTTTTTACTATAATAGTATTTATATCTATTTGCTTTTAAAGTTTCTAGATTTTGTTTACTAATTATTTCTTTGTCTAGACTATCCTTAAAATCTCCTGTTACATAAGAGTCCCCTATAAATGCAAATATTTTATCTGATGACCCCAATTCTATATACTGTTTTATATATTGCAAAACATTTAACTCAAAAGGAATCGAAGCTACTATATATTCTTTTCTCTTAGTCATATTATTTTTATAACTATATATTATTCTTGAATAAGCTTTCTCGCCTTTTTTTATAATATAACTTTCTTTTGCCCCTAATCCTTCTAAACTTTTACTAGTAATATTTATTCCTGTATTAAATACTTCTTTATCTCCAGTAAATCCTAATATTTTTCCTTGGTCATTGAGCATAGCTATTTCTATTTTGTAGTATTTTTGAAAATTTCCTTTAACAAGTTCATTTTTCAAAATATAAGAAAGTATTTTATAACTACTATTATTTTGTCTTAAGCGAATAAAATCATCTTCTCTTGAAATTTTATTAATGTCTTCTCTTACACTAGTTAAATAGTTATTATAAGCTTTTTCAACTATATATATTTTCTCTCGAGACATATCCACTAGCCTTGACTCCATGTCTTCATAAGTTATAAAGGTTGTTATCAAAGCTACTGCTAAAGATGTTATTATTATTGCTATATTATTGTAAAATATTATTTTTACAAGAAGAGAATCTCTATTTATTTTCATAATAATTCCTCTTAAATATAATTATTTTGTCTTTCTTGTTAACCCAACTCTTTGTCTTGCCATATCAATATCTTTTACTTTTACTTTTATTATTTCACCTACTGAAAGCTCTTTACTAGGATCACTTACAAACTTATCTGATATTTCTGAAATGTGAAGTAATGCATCATTTTTTAACCCAATATCTACAAAAGCTCCAAATTTAACTACATTTCTTACTGTACCTTCTAATTCCATTCCTGGTTTTAAATTATCTATCTTTAATATATCTGATTTTAAAAGTGGTTTTGCTAATTCATCTCTAGGATCACGTCTATCTTTTATTAATGCATCATAAATATCTTTTACAGTTTCATTCCCATAATCTTTTTCTTTTGCAAAATTATCAATTTTAAATACTTTTAATTTTTCTCTACTAATATCTAAAGTCTCTCTATATTCTTTTAAAGAAATATCATTTTTTTCTAAAATTTCTTCTGCTATTTTGTAAGATTCTGGATGTATTATAGTACTATCTAAAATATTTTTTCCATCTTCGATTATTAAGAAACCTGCCATTTGTTCATAAGCTTTTTTCCCAACACCCTTTACTTTTAATAATTGTTTTCTATTTTCAAAATTTCCATTTTCTTTTCTATAATCAACAATATTCTTAGCTATATTTTTTTTAATTCCTGATACATGTTCTAGTAATGCCCAAGAAGCTGTATTTACATTTATTCCAATATTATTTACCACTGACTCTATAACTTCATTTAAAGATTCAGTTAAACGTTTTTGATCAACATCATGTTGATACATTCCAACACCTATAGATTTAGGGTCTATTTTAACTAGCTCTCCTAAAGGATCTTGTATTCTTCTAGCTATTGAAATTGCTCCTCTTACCGTTACATCCAAATCAGGAAATTCTTCATTAGCAAGTTTAGATGCGGAATAAACTGAAGCACCTGCTTCATTCGTAATTATATACCTAGTATCTTTTTTTGCTTCACCTATAACTTTAGCTACAAAACCTTCTGTTTCTCTAGAAGCTGTTCCATTCCCTATTGAAATAATATCTATATCATATTTATCTATATATTTTAAAATCTTATTTTTTGATATTTCTAAATTTTTAGGAGAATCCATTGCTTCTACTAAACGGAAAACATCATTATCTACATAAAATCCATTTTTATCAACTATCGCTACCTTACATCCAGTTCTATATCCTGGATCTAAACCTAAAATATTTTTTTCTTTTAATGGTGGTTGAAGAAGTAGATTTTTCAAATTTTCTTTAAAGATATCTATTGCTTCTATCTCACTTTTATCAGTTAAAATATTTCTTACTTCTCTTTCTATTGAAGGAAGAATTAGTCTATCTAAAGAATCTTTAACTATAGACTCATGAATTTCTCTAAGTCCATTATTAGAAAATCCTCCTAAAATTATATTTTCTATTTTAGTCCTTATATTATCCTCTGTTTTTATATTAACTTTTAATATATCTTCTTTTTCACCTCTATTAAGGGCTAATACTCTATGAGATAATATAGTTTTTATTGATTCTGAATATTCATAATAATCTGCATAAACCTTCTTTTCATCCAATTCTTCTGCTTTTTTAGTTTTTTTAGAATATACTAACCCTTCTTTCAATAAAATACTTCTTATTCTTTCTCTATATTCTGCTTGCTCAGATATTCCTTGAGCAACTATAAGTTTTGCACCTTCTACAGCTTCTTCAACTGTATTTACTTCATCATTTATATATTTTTTAGCATTATTTAAAAAATCTTCTAAATTTTTTGCTAAGTATACATATTGAGATAATGGTTCTAATCCTTTTTCTATAGCTTTATCTGCTTTAGTTTTTCTTCTTTTTTTATAAGGTAAGTATAAATCTTCTACCTCTTGTAACTTTTCAGCTGTTAAAATTTTATTTTTTAAATCATCTGATAGTTTTCCTTGTTCTTCAATTGAAGATAAAACTTCTTGCTTTCTTTTTTCTAAATTTCTTAAATAAGTTACTGACTTTAAAATATCCCCTATTTGATTTTCATCAAGATTCCCAGTAACTTCTTTTCTATATCTAGATATAAATGGAACTGTTGCCCCCTCATCTAAAAGCTTTACAGTACTTTCTATTTGAGAGATTTTTATTCCTAATTCTTTGCTAATAATTTTAAAAAGATTATCCATACTTTCTCCTTTACCAAGCTATAACTAATATTTAATAAAACTATACTATTATATCATATTTTGATTTCGATTTCTATTTATAACATTTATTAAAAAAGACAACCTATAAAGGCTGTCTTATTCTTATTTCTAGTATAATTCTTACTATTTTTTTAATTCTTCAAATTTAGCCCATACTCCAGCTTTAGTTAATAAAGATTTTACTGTTCTTGTTGGTTGAGCTCCATTTTGTAAGTGTTTTAAAATTTCTTCTTCTTTTAATTCAACTCTAGAGTCTTCTAAAGGAAAATAGTTTCCTAAATATGCTACTGCTTTACCATCTCTTTTTGATAAATTCTCCATAGCTACTACTCTGTATATTGGATTTTTTCTGCTTCCTAATCTTGTTAATCTTATTTTTAACATTTTCTCACTCCTTATTTTTTAATTTATTATATTTTTATTTATTCTTTAAAAAAACTTCTTTCTTCCTCTTCCCATTCCCATAGGCATTTTAGGCATTCCTGCGCCTAAGTTTGGCATTTTTCCAGAACTTAACATTTTCATCATATTTTTCATTTGTGAAAATTGCTTTAATAACTTATTAATATCGGAAACATCTGTTCCACTACCTTTAGCTATTCTTAATTTTCTACTAGCCTTTAATATCTCTGGTTTTTTTCTTTCTTGCAATGTCATTGATTGAATAATCGCTTCTGTCTTTTTCATTTCTTTTTCAGCTGGAGCTAAATCTCCTAAATCCGAATTCATTCCTGGAATCATTTTTAAAATACTTCCAAGTGGTCCCATCTTCTTTATTGTTTGTAGCTGTTTTAAGAAATCATTCAAATCAAATTGTTGTGTCTTTATTTTTTCTTCAAGAGATTTAACATCTTTTTCATCAACAACCTCTTGAGCTTTTTCAACTAAAGAAACAACGTCTCCCATCCCTAAAATCCTTGAAGCTAATCTTTCAGGATGAAATAATTCTAAATCTGCTATTTTTTCTCCAACCCCTACAAATTTAATAGGTTTTCCTACAACAGACTTAATGGAAAGAGCAGCTCCTCCTCTTGTATCTCCATCAAATTTAGTAAGTACTATTCCATCTATATTTAATTTATCATTAAAATTTTTAGCTAAATTTACCGCATCTTGACCTATCATAGCATCTACTACTAATAATATTTCTTGAGGTCTTACTGCTTTTTTTATATCTCCCAATTCATCCATAAGATTTTCATCTATGTGAAGTCTTCCAGCAGTATCTATTATCATATATGAATAATTATTAGCTCTTGCTTGTCCAAAAGCTTTTTTAGATATATCAATTGGATCTTTATTTCCCTCATCTATATAAGCAGGTATATTTATTTGCTTAGCTAACACTTCTAACTGTTTCATTGCTGCAGGTCTATATACGTCAGCAGCTACTAGATAAGGAGTTTCTCCATCTTTTCTCAGTTTATTTGCTAATTTTGCAGCAAAAGTTGTTTTACCTGCCCCTTGAAGTCCTGCAAGCATTATTACTGTAGGATTTTTAACTCCCTTAGTTAATCTAGAATTTGTTCCTCCTAGCAACTCAACTAATTCATCATTAACAATCTTTATAAATTGCTGTCCAGGATTTATCCCTCTTAAAACTTCTGTTCCTATGGCTTTTTCTTGAATTTTTTTTATAAAATCTTTAACCACTTTATAATTTACATCAGCTTCAAGTAACGACATTTTAACTTCTTTTAAAGCTTCTTTTATATTTTCTTCGCTTAGCTTTCCATGACCTCTTACTTTTTTAAAAATATCTTGAAATCTATTCCCTAAGTTCTCTAACATATTTTCTCCTAATTTAACTTAATTCTTCAATAATATCTTCTAAATTTTCTTTTTTAAAATCTTCTCTCAAATTTAAAAGCTTCTTATAAATTCTTCTATCTTTTTTATAAAAACCTAATTTTTGTTCATATGTCTTTAAAATTTTAACCCCTCTTTTTATATTATCATGAACAGCCTGCCTAGTTATTCCATTTTCTTCTGCTATCTCTGTAAATGATAAATCTTTATCAAAATACCCTATTAGATATTTTTTTTGTTTTTCGCTCAATAGAGGTTTATAATACTCTAAAAGTATTCCTATCTCAATAATTTCATTTAATTCCATGTTATCACCAAGATATTATATTCATTTTTCATCTTTTTGTCAAGTGTTTTATGTTTACATCTCTATTATTTTTTGTATATTTTTACAGATACTATCAACTATTTCTCCTGTAATCCCCCATATCATTTCGCCTTCATAAGGATATAAAAACACTCTTCTTTCCTTTCCCCAAGGTTCACAATATATACTTGGTAATCCTAATTCCTTTGCTGGAAAATTTATGTTTTTCCCATTTTTATTAAAAGATGGAATGTTTTCAACCATAACTTTTTCTACTATAGGTTTATTCTTCATAAAGTATTCTAAAGGAACTAAAAAAACTTTATCTACTTCATCTTTATTTATATCTAGTTCATCAAAAGAAAAATTATCTATATAACCTATATTAACTTGAATTATTACTCCTGTAGGTATCACTAATGTCCCATATTTTCTTTTTCTTTTTATTCTTTCTGGTTTTATTCCTATTTCTTCAAATGTTTCTCTTAAGGCTGTTTCCATAGAGACTTTATCTCTTTTTTCCTTAACTCCTCCTGGAAAAGAAACTTCTCCACCTTGACTTATTGACTCTGCACGTTTCTCAAACAAAATATTAACTTTCCCCTCAAATTCACAAAATAAAACTAATACTGAAGAATTAATATTTCTTTCGCTTCCTATTATTATATTTTCTCTTTCCTCATTATCTAAAAATTTTTCTATTATACATTCTTTTAACATTAGGCATCACTTCCTTATATCATATAAGTATATAGTTATATAATACCATCTTAATTACATAATTTCTATCTATAATATAAAAAAGAAGCCTACTTTTTTGTAGACTTCTTTCCTTTTATTTTTCCAACTCTTCTTTTATAATATTTTCTAATTTTATGCTAAACTCTTCATAAGTTATATCTTGATCCGGATAAACTTTATCCAAAAACTTTATATTCACTTCTCCTGATCTAGGATATTTAGAATTTCTAGGATATAATTCATAGGCTCCTTTTATTACAAAAGGTTGAACAGGAACATTCAATTCTTTTGATAATATTGCAAAGAATTTCTTAAATTTACTTAATTTTCCATCTCGTGTTCTTGTCCCTTCAGGAAATATAACTATATTTTTATTTTCTTTTAAAGCTTTTGCTAACATTTGCATAGATCCTATTAGATTTTTATTAATATCCACTAAAATTACATTAGAATTTTCCCCCATAAACTTCATATAACTTTTTTCAAAATGTTTTAATTTAGCAAAATAATATGTTTTATCTAATATTTTATTTGGCAAAACTTGATTTAATAAAAAAGCATCTAAAAAGCTCTGATGATTCCCCACAAAGATAACTGGTTCATTATTTTTTAAGTTTTCAACCTCATCTTTATTTATTTTTATATAAAATGTAAATGGAATTTTTAATATTCCCTTAAATATTTTACCCATAATATTAGACTTAGGTAACCTTTCTTCAGGTAACTTCATCAATCTATCATGCCAGTTAACTTGAACATCTAATATTTCATTAGAGTGCTTCGCTACATACTTAGCTAACTTTTCAACTGTACAATGCTCTATAAAAATTTTTTCATTTATATTCACCCCAAAAGTAGCTTCTATATATGAGACAAATTCAACTATATCTAAGGAATCCATCCCTAAATCTAATTCAAAATGTGCTTTAGGTGTTACTTTTTTATTTTTCAATTCTTTTATATAATTAGATATATTTATATATTCTTCAAAAGTAGGCTCTTCATAATCTTCTATTTCTTCATCCTTTTTATTTATCAAATCCTTTAACATAAATCTTCTAACTTTTCCTATTTTAGTTTTAGGAAATTCCTGCTTACTAATTTTAACATCTAATATTTTACGATATTTAGGTGCTTTTTTATTATATTTCTCTATAACCCCTAATTTAAATGTTTCTATTATATTTGTAATTTCATTTTCATGTAATTTATAAAAATCAGGATGAATTAAAGCTGTTAATTTTCCTTCATAGTCTATAATTGCAACTTCTTTTATTAAATTAGTTTCTTTTATTAAATATTGTTCTATTTCTATTGGATTAATATTTTTACCATTAGAAAGTACTATCATTTCTTTCTTTCTTCCAGTTACATATAATTGATTTCCTTTAATTTCTCCTAAATCTCCTGTATGAAACCAACCATCTTCATCTATAACAGCTGCTGTTGATTCAGGTTTATTATAATAACCTTTCATAACATTTCTACCTCTAACAACTATTTCTCCATCTCCCATTATCTTTACTTCAATTCCTGACAATAATCTCCCTGCTGATCCAGGAACTATTTGTCCAACTGGTGTAAAACTTATCATCGGGGCTGTCTCTGTTAACCCATAACCTTCACAAATATCTATCCCTAAAGTTAAGAAATCAGAAGCTATTTTAGAATCTAATTTTGAGCCACCAGAAACCAAAAATCTAATTCCTCCACCTAATTCTTCATGGACTTTTTTAAATATCTTTTTTCTTATATTTTTATTTTTTATTTTAGTAGCTATTTTAAAAACCAATTTTGTAATCTTTTTAGAATTAATTTTCCCCATAATTTTTTTATGTAAAACTTCCCAAAGTTTTGGAACTCCCACAATAAAAGTTATTTTATATTTCTTTAAAGCTTCTAACATGGCTTGAGATGAAACTTCTTTTAAAAATACCAATGTTGAACCTTCAACTAGGGGTAATATTCCTGAACCTAACAAAGGTAGAATATGATGCATAGGAAGCAAACCTAATATCCTATCCTCTGATCTATACATTTTATATTCTCTTAATCCTTCCATATTAACTAATAAGTTATCTAAAGTAAGCATAACTCCTTTAGGTTTACCTGTTGTTCCTGAAGTGTACAGCATAATAGCTACCATATCTACATCGTCTAGGGCTATAGTTAAATCATTTCCCTTATAATCCATCGGGATATCTTCCACCATTAATATTTGAATATCTTTTTTAGATAATTCAATTCCTTTTTTTACTACTTCTAATTTTTCCTTAGAAGTAAATATATATTTAGGACTACAATCAGAAATATAATATTCTAACTCTTCACTTGTAAAACTAGAATCTATAGTTACACATGTTCCTTTTTTATCCCATATCCCAAAAAAACTATATACTAATTCTGGCCTATTTTCCATAAAAATCATAACTTTGTCTTCTCTTTTTATATTCAATCTCTGTCCGAATGACTTTGAATATTTAACAATCTTTTCATACGAAATTTTGCATTCGTTATAAATGATACCAATTTTATCATGGTCCTTTAAAAATATCATCAATTATCTCCTTTAAGAAAATTTGTTTTTTTATATACTTAAAAAGTATATCATATTTCATATATTTTGAGTATAAATAAATTTCAAGTGTTATTTTATGCCTTTAAACTCCCATTACATTATATCATAACGATATTATAATATAGATATTTATTTAAAAATTTTAATTGACTTTCTTTTTAAAATAATATAATCTATTAAATAACATTAATTTAAGGAGGTTTTATATGAATCAAATTATTCTTTATGTTTTTATTCTCATTTTAGGAGCTGCTCTAGTTAGAAAAAAATTAATTCCTTCCTTTATAGAAAAAAAATTAGGCACTTTACAAACAATTTCTCTTTTTATTCTTTTAGGAACTATGGGATATAAAATAGGTATTAATGAAACTATCATTAGAAATTTTGGGAATATTGGTTTTCAAGCTAGTATTTTTGCTATTCTAACTTGCATATTTAGTGTAATTATTACTTTTTTATTATTTAAACTCTTTAAACTACCAGCTAAAAAAAAGGAGGATAAATGTTAGGAATATTACTTTCAATTATAATAGGTGGTTTTTTTGGCTATTTTTTTCAGAATGATTTTTTAACTAAAAATAGTGATTCTTTAGTTAATATAGGCCTTTGTTTATTACTTCTTTTTGTTGGAATGGATATTGGAAAAAATCAAACTGTCTTTTCTAAACTTTCTAAATTTGGAAAAAAAATTTGGTTATTACCTATTGGAACTATAATAGGTTCTTTTATAGGAGGATATATCGCATCATTTATAACTCATATGTATGTTGGAGAAGGAATTGCTATTAGTATGGGTCTTGGATGGTACTCTTTATCCGCTATTGAACTTTCTAAAATCAGTGCAGAACTTGGAAGCCTTGCTTTTTTAACTAATGTCATTAGAGAAATCTTAGCTATCTTAACCATTCCTTTTGTTGCAAAATATGTTGGCCATTTAGAATCTGTTTCTGTCGCTGGAGCAACTTCTATGGATACTCTTTTACCAATAATAAATAAAAGTACTTCTCCTGATATATCTATTATTGCTTTTTTTACTGGAATCACTTTGTCTACAGCTGTTCCTTTCCTAGTAACTGCCTGTGTTACATTTTTTAATTTATCTTAAAAAAAGCTCTATTCTTAAAAAATTAGAATAGAGCTTTTTATTATTTTATATACCTTATTTTTTTTTCATCATATCTATCTATAAATCTATTTGATTGATTTTCACCAGGATATCCAATTGGAATAACACAATAAGGCACCTCACCTTTTTGTAATTTTAAAACATCTACTACAAAGTCCATTCTTTCTGATAAAGGCGATACCCCCAACCATACTGCTCCTAATTCTAAATATACAGCTTCCAAAAGCATATTTTCAACTACCGCTCCTAAATCTTGCTCTAAATTTTCAGGAAATCTTGCTACGTTTTCATCTTTTAAAACAACTATAGCAACTGAACATTTCTCAATAGGAGCTGCATACAAGCTTAAGTTTGATAATTTTTTCAAAACTTCTTTATTTTCAATTACTACAAATTTATATGCCCTTTGATTTCCAGCAGTAGGAGCTTGCATCCCAGCTCTTAATATTTCTTCCACTTTATTACTTTCTACTTTTTTATTGGAAAATTCCCTTATACTCCTTCTTACAAAAATTTCTTCCATACTCATCTCCTTATAAATACCTTAATTTTAATTGCCTTTCTTATAAAATGATTATATAATAAACTATATTAAAAATAAAGCTTTGAAAAAATTTATGCTTTTTATTTAGGAGAATTTTATGAAAAAAATATTTATAATCGATGATGAAAATTATATTTTAGAACTACTTAAAATAAATTTAGAAATGGAAGGATTTCAAGTCGTTACATCAAATACTGGAAAAGATATTGTTCCCACTTTAGACTATGAAAAACCAGATTTAATTCTTTTAGATTTAATGTTACCCAGAATAAATGGTCTTGATATATGCAAAGAGATTAAATCTTATAAAAAATATAAAAATATAGGGATTATTATTATTAGTGCTAAGTCAGAAGAAACTGACAAAATTCTTGGACTAGAAATAGGTGCTGACGATTATATAACTAAACCATTTAGCATTAAGGAAATGATTGCACGTATTAATGCAGTTATTAGAAGAATAACTAGAAATAATAATAACACTGAAAATAAAAATCAAATTTTATTAGATTCTGAAAACAACATAATTTTAAAAAATGGAAAAATTCTAGACTTACAGACTAAAGAATTTAATTTATTAAAGTATCTAATTAAAAATAAAGGCCGAATTATCTCTAGAAAAGAAATTTTAGAAAATGTTTGGAATTACGATGGAAATGCCAACACAAGATCTTTAGATGTTTATATTAGAAAATTAAGAATCAAACTTCAAGATGAAAACGAAAATATCATCACTACAATAAGAGGACAGGGTTATAAATTCTTAGACTCTGATTCTTAATAAGGAGATTAATTTATGAAAAAAAAATTATTATTAATTTGTTTTACATTAATAATAACAAGTTCTCTTATAACGGGGACTCTCTCTACAAATATAATTCAAAACAATTACAAAGAAAATCTCTTCACAACAGGAGTTTCAAATGGAAACTTAATTAAAAAATTTTTAAAAAATAACCCTGGAATAAATAAGTATTTTTTTAAAATTTCTCAACAACTTTCAAATTTAATTGACTCTAGAATAACTTTCATAGATATAAACGGAAAACCTCTTGCAGATTCTTTTGATAATAGTATTATTTTTAAAAACTTTAACGATAATATCCATTTTAATATTGCAAAAAATGGAAAAAATAATTATCAAATAACTAAATCTTCTGAAAAAAGATATGAAACAATGGAGATTTTTCTTAGTCCTATTGAAATAAATTCAAAAAATATTATTATAATGATATCTAGCGAAATGTCTATGTTTAAAGAATATAAGAAAAATATTTTCATTGCTATTTCTTTAAGTATTTTAATTTCAGGATTTCTTTCATTTATTTTATCTTTTTTATTTTTAAGAAGATTTATTAATCCTATCAATAAATTAACTAAAGCGAGCGAAGAAATGTCCAATGGAAATTTCAGCTCTAATCTAATTATTCAATCCCATGATGAAGTAGAAAAATTAGCTAAGAGTTTTAATAAAATGAACTTTAAAATAAATGAGTTATTAACTGAAATAAACAACAAAGCCAATGATTTACAAAGCATCATTGATAATATCATGCAAGAAATATTTGTTATTAATAAAAACGGAGATATTATTTTAATAAATAAATTTGCTAAAAATGAATTCTACATAGAAAATAATATTGATAATATATATAAATCTAAAAAATTAAAAAACTTTATTAAATATATATCTATTTCTTTAAATGAAAATAAGAATATAAAAATGGAGATAGAAGATAACTCTAAAATTTATCTTCTATCTACAAACTTCATAGAAAATAAAATAGACCAAATTATAATCATTATAGAAGATATATCTAAAATAAAGAAAGTTGAAGAGCTTAGAAAAAATTTCATTTCAAATGCATCTCATGAATTAAAAACACCTCTTACTATTATAAGTGGATTTATAGAAACTATTAAATTAGGACATTTTAAAGATACTTCTCAAATATTATACTTTATTGACATCATAGATAAAGAAGTTGTCCGTTTTAAAGCTCTTGTTGAAAAAATTCTTTCTCTTTCAAGATTAGAAAATTCTTTAGAAGAAAAAGCATCAATCAACAGAATTAATACTAATTTAGTTTTCAATGAAATTGTTGAAAGTTTTAAAATATCTGCTGCTAAAAAAAATATAGTAATTAAAAGTAATTTTAACTCAGATATTATTTTAGGTTATTTTTCTCATGAATGGTTTCGTATAATTATTGGAAATTTAATTGACAATGCTATTAAATTCAATAAAAATAATGGAGAAATAACTTTATCTTCTTATATTTCAGAAAATAATCTAATTTTAAAAATAAAGGATACTGGAATTGGAATGGATAATCAAATTTTAGAAAATATTTTTATTAAATTTTATAGAGGAGATTCTTCTAGAAATAGTAAAATATCAGGAACAGGTTTAGGATTATCCATAGTTAAAACTATGCTAGATAATATTAACGGAAAGATTTATGTTTCTAGCAATCTTGGACAAGGTTCTACCTTTAAATTAACTATTCCTTTTATTTCAAAAAACAATTAAAATAAAAAACCACAGATAAAATTAATTATCTGTGGTCCCTGACTACTTTAACATTAAGTAGTCTTTTTAATTATAATTTATTGTTTATCGTTTATTTCAACAGATCTTCTTTGTAATTTTTTCATAATTACAGGTGAAAATAACGAAAGTACAGTTATTGTAATTAAGAACTTACAAACTAAACTTGAGAATAAAATTGAAATATCCCCATGGTTCATTATTATACTTCTTCTAAGTCCCGCTTCTCCTATAGGCCCTAATATAAGGGCTAAAACGATGGAAGCTGAATTTAATTCAAATTTATTAACAAAATATCCTATAATTCCAAATATAAACATTATCACAACATCTGCTATTTGATTATGAATTGCATAAGAACCTATTACACTCAACGAAAAAATTAAAGGTATTAAGTAATTATCTGGGACTCTAGAAATTTTAGCAAACCATCTTGCTCCTGTTAATCCTAATATTAACATAAATACATTTACAACTATAAAACCTGCAAAGAAAGTATATGTTATCTTTCCATGAATTGTAAATAAATCAGGTCCTGGTTGTAATCCTTGAATTAATAACCCTCCTAATAAAACCGCGGTTACACTTTCTCCTGGAATTCCTAATGTAAATGTTGGAATTAACGATCCTCCTGTAACTGCATTATTAGCTGCCTCTGAACCTGCTATTCCTTCTATACTACCATGTCCAAATTTTTCTTTTTCTTTAGAAAATCTTTTAGCTTCATTGTACCCTAGAAAAGATGCTATACTTGCTCCTGCTCCAGGAAGTATCCCTACTAAATTCCCTATTATTGTTGATCTTATTGTTGTTGGCAAAATTTGCTTAAATTCTTTT
The DNA here is from genome assembly GCA_030673965.1 of Fusobacterium sp. JB019. Taxonomy (NCBI): domain Bacteria; kingdom Fusobacteriati; phylum Fusobacteriota; class Fusobacteriia; order Fusobacteriales; family Fusobacteriaceae; genus Fusobacterium; species Fusobacterium sp. JB019. The sequence goes on from JAUTCN010000003.1 coordinate 75,971, forward strand.
TTAGTTAATAAAACTCTATCATCAAATTCTATCATTTTTCCTGATTTTTTTATCTTCTTTTCAGCTAATAATAAAACTTGTGACATTGAAAATAACCCTATTAAAGAAGCTGTAAATGGAACTCCTGATAATAAAACTGGAAGACCAAAATAAAATCTAGGATTTCCAAACATAGGATCCATTCCTATAGTAGAAATCATTAATCCTAGCATTCCTGAAATAAGACCTTTTAATATAGATTTAGTACTTGCTCCTGCTATAATAGTCAATCCAAATATTGATAACCAAAAATATTCTGCTGGTCCAAATTTTAATGCTAATTTAGCTAAAGTTGGAGCAAATAAATATAAAGAAATACTACTTAATATTCCACCAATAAAAGAAGCTGTTACTGCTGTTCCTAAAGCTTTTCCTGCTTTCCCTTTTAAAGTTAATTCATAACCATCTATTGCTGTTGCTGCTGCTGCTGGAGTTCCTGGAGTACGAATTAATATTGCTGATATTGATCCCCCAAAAATAGCTCCACAATATACCCCCGCAAGAACTATCAATCCTGTTGATGGATTCATACCAAAAGTTATTGGAATTAATAAGGCTACTCCCATAGCTGCTGATAAGCCTGGTAAAGCTCCTATTGTAATACCCACTCCCACACTTAAACAAGCGGCTATTAAATTTATTGGACTAATTGCTGTTAAAAATCCAAAAATTATATCTGACATAATCTATTCCCCTTTTTTATATTAACATTCCACTTGGAACTGGCACTCTTAAAAAAATAACAAATATAACATATATTAAAACACAAAACACGGCACTTGTTGCTATACTTATTTTTTTATTAGCTTTTAATCCAATCATAATCATATTTAAATAAATAAATGTTGAAATAAAGAATCCAAATACATCTATTACAAATATATATATTAGTGAAACTACTAAAACTAATGAAAATTGTTTCCATTCTACACTTTTGAACATCTCTTTTTTATCATTTTCTTTTATTTTACTAGCAAATGACTTTATTCCTAAAATTAAAGTTAAAACAAACATTAAACTAAGAACAAATAAAGGATACTTTGCTGCTTTTTCTGGAAGTCCCTTTATTAAAACAAAATAAAAACTTTCTAAAATAAGTAGAGCTATTGTTAAGAATCTATCATATTTAACCATTTTCTCTCCTTTTATAATCCTAATTTAGGAACTATCTCTTTTATATATTTTTCTTGATTATTAATATATTGCCCTAATTCTTCTGGTGACATATACATTAATGGAAGATTTGAATTATTAGACTTTTCAATATTTGATTCAGATTCTAAAGCTGTTTTTAAAACTGAATTTAAATAATCTAATCTATCTTGAGGTGTTCCTTTTGGAGCTACTATTGCACGAGCTGATCCAAATATTACATTATACCCTTTTTCTTTTAAAGTTGGAATATCTTTAAATTTTTCTAATCTTTTATCAGTAAATGAAGCTAACAAACGTAATTCTCCACCTTTAACTAAATTAGTTATTTCACTAGCTTTAGCAACTGTAGCATCCACATGTCCACCACGAAGAGCTGCAATCATATCTGTACTTCCTCCAAAAGGAACATGAGTTACTTTTATTCCTGATTCATATGCAAAATGGGCTGCTCCTATATGATTAGATGCTCCTGTTCCATTATTTGATATTGTTAATTCTTCTGGTCTTTCTTTTGCAGCTTTTACAAACTCTTCTAATGTTTTCCAAGGGCTATCTGCTCTAACAACTAAAACTCCAGGATCATAAACATGGTTCATAATTGGTGCTGCATCTTCTTTACTAAATTTAGTATGTCTTTGTAATGGAAGACTCACAAATGTTGGTAAATTTATAAATCCTATTGTATATCCATCTGGTTTTGCTGTTAAAAGTTCTGTATATCCAACTTCCCCATCAGCTCCTGGTTTATTAACGATTACAAATGGTTGTGGAAAATCTTTTTGTGCCTCAGACATTAAAATACGAGCCCCTACATCAGTTCCTCCACCAGCTTTATAAGCCACAATAACTTCAACTGGTTTAGATGGATACTTTTTCTCAACTTTTTCTTTTCCACATGCTCCTAGTAAAGCTAAGACACATGAAACCCCTAAAACTTTTAAAAACTTCTTCATACTTCCTCCTAAATTTTATTTTTTAATTTTTTAAATGTTGCTAGAATAATAATTACTAAAAATGTTGAAACAATTGAAATAAAATACATTCCCCAACCAATAGAAATTCCTATGCATGCTGTAACCCACAATGTTGCTGCAGTTGTCAAGCCTATGATTTTCTTTTTTTCCTTCATTATTGCTCCTGCTCCTAAAAATCCAACTCCACTAATAACTTGAGCTCCATACCTTCCTAGATCACTACTAAATAATCCTCCTAAGTCCGGGTGAAGAAGAGATAATTCCAAAGACTTTCTTCTTAATTCTTCTTGAATTAAAGAAACAACACAAGCTCCTATACACACTAACACATGTGTTCTAAGTCCCGCAGACCTATTTTTTATTTCTCTTTCATAACCAATTGAACCTCCTATAATTATTGAAATAAAAATTCTAAATATAATGTCCACTTTATTAAAGCTTGATTCCAATTTTTTCTCCTTTTTTAACAATTTAATATTTTTAACATATTTAACATATTTAACATTTGAATTATAATATATTTTCTATAAACTGTCAATTGAAATGTATTATTATAATTTCTTTATTGAAAAAAAAATATATTCTGTACTATTATGGTTACAAAAAAACAGAAAAAGCCCAGATAGGCTTTTTCTGTTTATCTAATTTTTCTAGATTCTAAATAATAACGTTTTTCCTCAGCTTCCCCCATAGAAAATGTTTTTCTAGGCAGAACACCATTTAATAAAATAGTCTTAAATAATTGTGATTTTTTTATACTCTCTAAAATTATCCCCACCTTACCATCTGTTGAAAATTCCAAAATTTCTTTCTCTCCATGAATATAATCTATTTTTCCTCCAAACTCTTTTAAATATTCATCTAAAAATATTTGAATACTTCCAACTGCTAAATTATGTCTTGGACTTTTTATCTTTAGTTTAATTTTTTTCTTTTCTTTTACCAATATTATATTTTGAGTTTCATAATTTGTTTTTCTATTTTCTAAAGAATATTCTTCTAATTTCTTTAGAAAATGATCTTGATCAACATCAAAAATAAGTCTATGTATTCCTTGAAACTTTAAAGAATTATCGTGTAAATTATTAATTTCAACCAAAGCAAACCTTGATAAACTTTTCTTAGCTTTCTCATCTCCTATTTCTTTTTTTAAATCTTCGTAACATTTTTTAGCTGTTGCTAGAGAATGATTTCCATCCCCCATGGCAAATAAAAATGGCTTCTCTCCTTGTAAATTATATTTTTTTTCAAAATATTCTTTTCCTATTAATTTTGATAATTTATTTTCTACTATTCCAATATCTTTTTCTTTTAATAAGAATCCTTCTATATGTCCTCCACTTTTCATCAAATCAAAGGAATATACCTTTTCTAATTCTCGCTTCTTTTTTGAAAATTGTTCTATTATTTCTTTTTTTTCATCATCTATTAAAACTAATATATGCGGCACCTCTAAAGAAGCTTTTTTTCTAACCTTTACTCTTGGAGGTAATCTATCCATAACAGTTCCTTCTGTAGCTCTAATCAAAGAATTAGATCCTATATTAAAATCATATTCCTCTAAATCTAAAGCTCCTACTATTCCCTTCCTTATACTTCCATCTAATAATTTTCTTTCTACATATATCATTGAATTTTTATATTCTTTAAATATGTCATTTTTTAAATATTCTTCCATCTTCAAATTAATATCGTTTATTTTATTAGCAAAATCTATACTTCCTAAATAAACTTCTGGAAATACAATATTATACGCTGAAGGATAACCTTTTGTTATTTTTTCAACATCCTTCCAATAATTAATATTAGATGTAAATTGATCACAAGCAATTGTACTCCATTTTTCTAAATCTTTTTTAGGTAATAATATATCCGTTTTGCAAAATCCTATATTTTTCATTAATGCCTCCCAAAAAATTTCTTACTTCCATTATAAGTATAACATAATTATAAATATTAAAAAACCGCCAACTTGCATCGGCGGTTTTTCATATATATATAATAAATAAACGGGTTTACTTAAAGAAATTTAGGAAAGATGTTATTATAACCGCATTTGTTAAGTTACATATTAATCCTCCTAGTAAAGGAACAACAAAGAATGCTAGTTTAGAATAACCAAACTCATCACAAACTGTTTTCATTGTAGCCATTGCAACTGGTGTTGCTCCAAGTCCAAATCCATTATGACCAACAGCCATTATTGCTGCATCGTAATTTTTACCTAAGAATCTGAATGTTAATTGTGTTACAAATAAGTAAGCAAGCAACACTTGACAAGCTAACATAACAACCATAGGAATAGCTAATCCTGCTAATTGCCATAATTTCATTGTCATAATTGACATTGTGATAAACATTGCTAAAGATATTTCTCCAATTATATCAACAGATTGAAATATATCTGGGCTTTCTCCATGTATTTTTTCATAGAAGTTTCTTACTAATAAACCACCAACCATACACATTACATGAATTGGTAATTTAACTCCTGGAACAAGTGTTTTAAATAAGTTAAAGAAAACTGATCCAATTCCTATTGCTATAAACATTAAGCATACTGCAAGCATTGATTTTTTAGGATCCACAAAGTTTTTAAGTTGACTCTCTTTTTCCATTTCTTCAATTTCTTCAGAAGAAAATTTCCCTTTAAGATTATGTTTTTCTACTAATCTTTTTCCTAATGGTCCTCCTACTATACATCCTGCAACAAGTCCAAATGTTGCTGCTGCTAAAGCAACCTCCATAGCTCCTGTAGCTCCCATCGCTTCTGCAACTGGTGCAAAAGCTGCTGCATTTCCATGCCCACCTGTCATTGGTGTAGATCCTGTCATTAAAGCTATTAATGGATTAATATTAAATATTTTCCCAACTCCTATAGCCAAGAAATTTTGTAATGTTTCTAATATTGCTACTAATATTGTAAAAATTATTATTAATTTTCCACCTTTTTTTAATAATTTTAATCCTACTGCTGCTCCTGCTGCTGCAAAGAAAACACAATAGAAAAACTTATTAATAACACCTTTATCAAATGTAAATTGAACTATTTCAAAATTATGTAACCCTAAAGCAACTAACGCAAATAATAGTCCACCTACAACTGAAGCAGGAATACAATATTTCTTTAAAACTCCAAATTTACTTCTCAAATAATTTCCTATCCATATTAATAATACTGTAACCCCTAACGTTTGAAACATATCAATTTTAACATTCAACATAAAATCACTCTCCTACTCTATTTTTCTTTTTAAAATACCTTTTTCTTTATAATATTTAATCGCCCCATTATGAAATGGAATTTTAATATTTTCTAAAGAACTTTCTAAAAATACATTTCTTCTGATAACTTCATTTTCTGCTTTTAAATCTTCTAAATTCTCCAAAATACTTTTAGTTATATCATATACTACTTTATCTGATAATTTCTCATCACATATAACTATATCCTTAACCCCAACTGTATATACATCTTTGTGTAAATTATAAATATCTTTATCTATAATTTCCTTATGAAAAAATGGATATTTAGCAACTAATTTTTTTATCTTACTCTCTTCTATAGAAACAAAAGAAATATTTATATTTTTCTGTAAATTAGTTATCACTGGATTAGGAACACCATTTGTTAAAAATATCGCATCTAAAACTCCCTTTTTAAGTTGTTCCACTAACTCTCCTGGAGAAGCATAAACCACTTTCGTATCAGAATACTCCATTTTGTGAACCCCATAAATTAACCTCGCATTTAATTCTACCCCTGAATTATAAACACCTAATCCTACTTTTTTTCCTTTTAAATCTTCAAATTTATTAATATTTGAATTCCCTCTAGTTATTATTTGAACATAATTATAATGAAGTCCCATGATGCATCTTAAATTCTTAGCCGGTCCTTTATTTTCATATGCTCCAACTCCATTATACGCTTGAACAACAGAATCTGACATTGCTATTGCAATTTCAACTTTATCACTTAAAATTAAGTCAATATTATCCCCAGATCCTCCTGTTGATCTAACTGAACAATTATACCCAGCTTCCTTTATAAATCTTGAAAAACTAAGACCTATTGGATAAAAAAGTCCACTAATGGGAGCTGTCCCTATAGTTATAAATTCCTTATTACTCCTATCACTCTCCCTAGTTTCCATCCCTAAAATTCTTAAATTAAAAATTATTAACAACAGAATTAATAACAAATTACTTTTTTTTAGTTTCATATTTCCACCACCCTTTTATATAGCAATTTTTATGCCAAATTTTATTTTTTTCTAACTTATGTTTTTTTCTAGAATAATTTTCTCCATTTCAAAACTATTCCCCCTATAATAATTTAATGCGGCAACTTTTTCCTAAAACACCGGAAATAATTGCCGCATTAATACTAAAGAGAACTTTTTTCCTCTATAACTCATATTCTTTTATTTTATTACGTAAACCTCGTTCGCTAATACCTAACATTTCTGCTGTATTTTTTCTATGACCCTTATTTTTATCCAAACATTTTTTTATTAGTATCCTCTCTGCATCTTTTAATGTTAAACCTAATAAATTCTCTAATTCATCTATATCTTCATCTGAAAAATTATTGCCATATTTTTCTTTCCCTTTAAAATTTTCTAATATATTATAAGGCAATGATTTAACATCTATTTTTTCATCAACCGCCAGTATAACTCCTCTTTCAATTATATTAGATAACTCTCTTACGTTTCCAGGATAATCATAATCTAATAAAAATCTTTTAGCTTCCGTTGTCAATCCTCTAATATTTTTATCCATTTCCTTGTTATATATTTTTATAAAATGCTCAAATAAAAATGGCAAATCATCTTTTCTTTCCCTCAAAGGACTCAGTTTAATCTCAACAACATTTAATCTAAAATAAAGATCTCTTCTAAACATTCCATCTTCTACCATCTTTTTTAAATTTTTATTTGTCGCTGATATTATTCTTACATCCGTTGTTATAATCTCATTTGACCCAAGAGGAATAAATTTTTTATCTTGAAGAACTCTTAACAATTTAGACTGTAAACTTAAACTCATATCTCCTATTTCATCTAAAAAAATAGTTCCTCCATCTGCATATTGAAATTTTCCAACTTTGTCTGCAATAGCATTTGTAAAAGTTCCTTTCTTATGTCCAAAAAATTCCTCTTCTAAAAGTCCTTCAGGAATAGCCGCACAATTAACTTCTACAAAATTCTTATCCTTTCTTTTCCCTGAAAAATGAATAGCTCTAGCAACTAATTCTTTTCCAGTTCCACTTTCTCCAGAAATCAATACTCCTGTATCTACATCTTTCAACCTCTCTACAAGAGAAAATATTTCTTTCATCGATTTACTTTTCCCTATAATCCCCTTATACTCATATTTATTTTGCAATTCTTCACTTAAATATTCAACCTTTTCATTTAATTCTTTAAAATTTAAAGCTTGTTCTATTGTCAAGTATAACTCCTCTATATTTAAAGGTTTAGTTAAATAAGTGTATGCTCCTTTTTTCATAGCATCAACTGAAGACATTATTGATCCATAAGCAGTCATAATTATAACTATTATTTTCTCATTAATTTCTTTTATTTTCTCTAACAATTCTAAACCGTCTACTTCTCCTATCTTAAGATCTAATAAAATTAAATCTATTTGTGTATTTTTGATTAACTTTATTCCTTCTTCAGGATTTGTTGTGGCTTTAATTTTATATTTATCTTCTAATGCATATGTTAAAGAGGAGCAAATATATTTTTCATCATCAATAATAAGTATTCTTTTCATTTTAAGCCTCCTCAAATTTTATTATAAATTTTGTATATTCATTTTCTTTACTTTCTACAAATATTTCTCCATTATTTTTTTCTATCAATTGTTTTGATACTGCTAACCCTATACCTGTTCCATTAGCTTTTGTTGTATAAAATATTTTAAAAATATTTTCCAATTCTTTCTTTTTCAAACCTATTCCATTATCAAAAAAACTCATGCATACTTTATTCTTTTCTCTATATCCATCTATTGTTATATTATATTTTTCTTTAACATCAAACTTTTCCTTTTTATCATTTATAGCATCTATTGAATTTAAAAGTATATTTATAATAACTTGCTTTAATTGATTTTTATCAGCTTTTATAATTAAATTATCATTTATAGTAGTTTTTAATTTAATTTTAGATTTTGAAACTGTTGGTTTTACCAAAAGAACACAAGACTCTACTAAATTAAAAATATTTATTTTTTCTATGTTCACTGATCTTGGTTTAGAATAATCAATTAAATTTTCAATTAGTTTGCTCACCCTATCAACTTCCTTAGGCACTATTTCTACAAGTTCTTTTTTAAAAGTTTCATTATCTTGCTTATAAGGCAATATCTCCACATAAGTCCTTATAGAGGTTAAAGGATTTCTTATTTCATGAGCAATTCCTGATATCATACTTGAAATTGCTGCTTCTTTCTCTTTTTCAGCCGCTCTTTCTTTCAGTAATTTTTCTCTAGTAGCATCTTCAATAGTTAAAAATACCCCAATAACATTTTTTTTATAATCTAGCAACTGATAAATCATATATCTGAAATAATGTTCTTCCTCATTTACTATTTTTAATAAATCATTGGTAAAACTAATTTTTTCATTATTTATAATAGCTTTTAATTTTTCTTGAGTAAGCATTTCATTTATAATAGGTATATTCTTTATATTTTCACCTATATATTTAGAAGATAAATTAAACATTTCCAAAGTATTATTATTTAAAAAATTAACTTCACCGTTTCTATTCAATATAACTATACCTCTTGGACTACTTTCACAAATAATACTATTTAACTCTGTAGTATTTCTAATTTCGATAATTTTATCTTCTAACTGTTTATTAGATTCTAATAATTCTGATGTTTTCCCTTTAACTTTCTTTTTTAACTGAAAATTCCAAAAGAAAGAAATTAAAAATATTATAATTAAAAAACCAGCTAACAATGAAATTCTAGTCATCATATTCGTAATCTTTTTTAATTTTTCTTTTTCAAAATTTTTAGTCCATTTATTATAAAGCTTTTCATATTCTCCATTTATTTTTATATTCTTTAATTCCGTATTTATAGAATCAAGTAAATCTTCATCTAATAAAGAAACTCCTATATAATAACTTATAGGAGCTGTATAGCTATTTATAAGTTCATATTTTTCTTCCACATCATCTGAAACTAGCAAATATTCTGCAACTTCTTTTACCCCAATACTAAAATCTGCTCTATCCATTTTTAATAATTCAAATAAAGATTCCTGATCTAAAGTCACATTAAAATGAACTTTCTTTAAATTTTTTAAATATTCATATTCTGACGAATCTTTTTCCACAGCAACTACAAAAGCTTCTTCCCCAAAATTATTTTTCACTTTAGAACTATTCTTTTTAGAAGTTACTATACAAGTACTAGATTGAAGAATATTATCTGAAAACTTAACTTTATTTACTAAATCATCTTTAAATCTAATACCTAGTATTAAATCCACATTCCCTTTATCCAATTCATTTATAGAACGTTCTTTTCCCATAGGAATATATTTAAAACTTACATTATTTCTTTTTCCTATAATATTTAACAAATCTATATTCAACCCTTTATATTCTCCATTTTCAATAAATTGAAAAGGAGGCATTTTAGGATCTATTGCAACTTTATATTCTTTCCCTATATTATTAGCTAGTATACTTAAAGAATAAGTTATGAAAAAAAAGACTATCTTTACAATTTTCTTCATTACATCCTCCCTTTCAATAATACTTTTAATTATTTTGAGTCAATAAATATTTTATAACTTCCATTCCTGCTACTGTTCCATCACTTACAGCTGTTGTAACTTGTCTAGCTTTCTTACTTACTACATCTCCAGCTGCATAAATACCTTCAAAATTTGTTTTCATAGTTTCATCTGTAACTATCAATCCATCTTCATCTAAATTAGCAAATTCTCCTAAAAGTTCTGTTGAATTTTTAGTTCCTAAATATAAAAAAGCATATTGAATTGGAAATTCTTTTTTCTCCCCATTAATCTCAACTTCTGCTTTCTCTAAAATACTATCCCCTTTTAGTTCAGTTACTTTAGAATTTAAAATTATTTCAACTTTTTCATTCTCTTTTAAAGTTTTTAATATGTTTTCATTACATTTTAATTCTTCTCCTGTAACAAATATATATATTTTTTGTGAATATTTAGTTAGGAATAATGCTTCTTCTGCTATTTCTTCACCTTGGCCAAATAAAGAAACTGTTTTATTTCTTGTAAAAGCTCCATCGCAAGTTGCACAGTAAGAAACTCCCTTTCCTAAAAATTCAGCCTCTCCTTTTAATTTTTTTCCTGTATTTTTAGCCCAGCCTGTAGCAATGACTATAGATTTAGCTTTAATATTAACTTTATCTGTCTTTACTATTTTAGGATTATCATATATATCTATTCCTAAAAAAGTAGCATCTAAAAACTCTGATCCAAATCTTTTAGCTTGATCTTTCATTTGATTTTGTAATTTTGTTCCTGTAATACCTTCTGGAAATCCAGGATAATTATCAATTTGATGGGCCATTTGAATACTTCCTATATTTTTTCTTTCTATAACTAGCACAGATAAATTAGATCTACTTGCATAAATAGCTGAAGTTAATCCTGCAGGTCCTCCCCCTACTACTACTAAATCATAAATTTTTTCCATTAATTCTCCCCCTATTTATAGTTTATTTTATTATCCCCATTCTTCTTAAAAATACTCTTTCTTCTCCTATTGTTGTTGGCTCTGTATGTCCACTATAAACTACTGTATCTTCCGGTAACTGACAAAGTTTTCCTAAACTTTCAAACAACATCTCACCACTACTTCCTGGAAAATCATATCTTCCAAAACTTCTTCTAAACATTGTATCCCCTGATATTAATAATTTTGATTTTTCACAGAAAAAACTTTTAGAACCCATTGTATGCCCTGGAGTGTCTATAACTTTAAATTCCCCTATCATATCCCCTTCTTTAACTTCAATAAACTCTTGTTTATATTCAAAATTTATACCAAATATATAATTAGAGTGATTTAACTTTGCATCTCCTAAACACTCACTATCTTCTTTTCCTATAAATACTGTAGCCTGAGGATAAAGTTGCTTTAATAAATTTAATCCACAAATATGATCAGAATGTCCATGAGTTAAGACAATATATTTAACATCTAACTCATTAGCTTTCACAAATTCTGCTAGCTGACCCAATCCTTCTCCTTCACAATCAAATATGTAAGCAATTTTATTGTCATCCCAAACTAAATAGCTATTAGTTTGAAAACCACCAGTTAGAAATGTCTTTATATTCATCATAATTAATTCTCCTCCTAAAATATTTTTATAATTACATACTTATAAACTATCATTTTTCTAGAAAAAAATAAAGGATTATTATTAGAATTTATATAAATAATATGATAGAATTATTATTATATTAAAAATTAAAATAATTATTATTTTATACAATTTAGGAGGAAAAAATGAACATAGTTTTATACGAACCAGAAATCCCTTATAATACAGGTAATATTGGGCGTTCTTGTGTCTTAACAAATTCAACTTTACATCTTATAAAACCACTTGGGTTTTCTCTAGATGAAAAGCAAGTAAAAAGAGCAGGACTTGATTATTGGCATTTAGTTAAAATAGTTGAATGGAATAATTGGGAAGAATTTTTAGCAGCTAATCCCGATGGAAATTTCTTCTATGCCACAACCAAATCACATCAAACTTATAGTGATGTAACTTATCATGAAAATGACTTTATAGTTTTTGGACCTGAGTCTAGAGGAATTCCAGAAGAAATTTTAAAAAAGAATCCTGAAAGATGTATAACTATTCCTATGATTCCTATGGGACGTTCTTTAAATCTTTCAAATTCTGCAGCTATTATTTTGTATGAATCTTTGAGACAAACTGGTTTTAACTTCGGAGAATAAAAATATGATAAATATAATTGTTGCTATGGATAACAATTTTCTTATTGGATCTAAAGGAAGACTTCCTTGGAATATTCCTGAAGATTTAAAACTATTTAAAAAATTAACAGAAAACAATATTGTTATAATGGGAAGAAAAACTTTTGAAAGTATAGGAAAACCTCTTCCTAACAGAATTAATATTGTAATTAGTAATACACTTAAAAAAAAATCTCATGTAATTATATTCACTTCTTTAGAAAAAGCAATAATCTTTGCAAAAAAATTTAATAAAGAAATTTTTATTATGGGAGGAGCTAATATTTACAAAGAAACTCTAGATAAAAAATTTGCAGAAAAAATCTGCATTTCCCATATAAAAAAGAATTATTATGGAGATACATTTTTCCCAATAATTAACTTAAACAAATTAAAACAAATACAAGAAACTAACTTTTGTGAATTCACATATAGAGAGTATTTGCTCTAAATTTCTAACTAAAAAAACACTTGTAATTTAAAATAACATATGTTATTATAACGTGTGTTATTATTACATGTGTTATTTTTATTTTAGGAGGTTTAAAATTTGAATTTAAAAAAATTAGGGATTATTAGTACATTATTATCTACAACTATTTTTGGTGCTTCAATTGATCATGTACAAAATTATACACCCGAATATAATGCAAACCCAGCTCAACAAGGGGCTATCAACAAATCAGCTACAGTTTATTTTAACCCTGCAGGTATTATGAGATTAGAAGAAGGAACATATTTCACTGGAGGTCTTCAAGTTGCTATCGGTCAAGAAACTATGAAATATGATAGCAAAAGTGGAGAAAGTAATACTTATGATGCAGACTTACTAGCTCCAATACCTAACTTTGCAATATACAAAGTACAGGAAGATAAGGGATACTTCTTTACCTTTGGTCCACAAGCTGGTGGAGGAAAACTAGAATATAAGGATGGAGTATCTGGAATCAAAGTTTTAGAAGATTTTTCTAATTTAGGAATACTTGATCCAAAACTTAATGATTTTACTGCTATAGCTAACTCTCATTCAGCAACTGGAGAAAATATGTATGCTCAAGCTACTTTGGGAACTGCTTGGAATGTTAATAGCAAATTATCTTTATCTACTGCAGGTAAGGTTGTATATGGATATAGAAAATTAAGCGGTAATTTAAATGCTACATTAACAAAAAAACAAGATGATACAATAGTTGCCAAAATCCCTTTAAATGCATCCATAGATTCTGAAAGAACTGCTTGGGGATTTGGAGGTCAATTCGGTCTTAACTACGCTCCTAATGAAACTTGGAATATAGGAATAAGATATGATACTCCTATAAAAATGAAATTTAAAACAAAATCTACTTCTAACACTACTCTTCCTGGTTTTGGATTTGAAATGTTTTTTCCTCAATATGCTGATGGGGCTAGTTATAGAAGAGACTTACCTGGAATCTTAGCTGTTGGTGCTTCTCAAAAAATAACTGATAAATGGACAATGTTCTATGGTGGGAATTATTATTTTAATGAATCTGCTAATATTGATAGAGATGTTCCAGAACATTCTTTTGAATATAAAAATGGATGGGAACTTTCTTTAGGAACTGAGTACTGGATTAATGAAAAAGTTGCTATTCTTTCAGGAATTAACTATGCTAAAACTGGTGCTAAGTCAGAAAGTTATTCTGATATTGAATTTGCTCTAGATTCTTTCTTAGTTGGTGGAGGTATAAAATATCTTCCTAATGAAGATACTGAAATAGTATTCTCGGTTAGCCACTATTTCTATGAAGAAGATTCATATGATAAATATGGAAAACTGGGTGCTAATCCATTAGTTTACGATAAAAATATTTCTTCTGTAGGAATATCTTTCACTAAAAAATTATAATGTAAATATTGAATTTTATTGATTTTAATTGTAAAATATTACAAGCTAAACAATTTATTATATAAAGGAGGAAAACTATGCCTAAAAAAGCAGTCTTTCAAAAGGACCAAATTTTTAATAAAGCATTTGAGATTTTTGAAAAGGAAGGTCTAGATGTTATTACAGCCAGAAATTTAGGAAAAGCTCTAAAAGCATCACCTGCACCTATCTATGCTCATTATGCTTCTATTACAGATTTAAAAAATGAGCTTATCGAGCACGCTAAAGACAGATTCTTAGAATATTTAAACAGACCTTTTTCAAGTTTAATATTTTTGAATATTGGAATGGGAATTTGTGTGTTCGCTAGAGAAAACAAATCTTTATTTTCCTCTATTTTTTTAAGAGAACAATCATTTGATGATTTAATCAGAAAATTTAGAGATGCAACTAAAGAAGAAATAAACAAAGATCATAGATTTGATGAATTACCATCTGATTTTAAAGATGATCTACTTTTAGATTGTTGGACTTATGCTCACGGTCTTGCTACTTTAATTGCTACTGGGTTTTTTGAACCAACTGATAAAGAAATAAAAGAAAGACTTTTAAAGGGAGCAGCTACTATGCTTTATAAAAGACTTGAAGATTTCAAAAAATAAAAAATCATTATTTTAAAAGTGAGATACTTGTCTCACTTTTTTATTTTGATGTTTTTTAATGAAAAAATAAGTGTAATTTTATTATTTTTATATGCTTTATTTTATAAGTTTTAAGAATACTTTTTTTGTTATCAATGTGTTTTTTGATTTAAATTTACGTTATTTCTTCAAAAAAGATCCTAACAATGTTATAATACAGGTGTAATTTTATTATATGGAGGTTATGATTTGATAAATATAAACGGTTTAAAAATAAATGTCCCTATTATTCAAGGGGGAATGGCAATTAAATGTTCTATGGCTAAACTTGCTGCTGCTGTAGCAAATGAAGGAGGAATTGGTGTTATCGCAGGTACCGCTCTTACAATAAAAGAATTAACTGATGAAATAAGAGAAGCTAGAAGATTAATCACTAACAAAACTGGAGCTTTAGGAGTTAATATTATGTTTGCAGCTACAAACTTTGCAGAACTTGCTCAAGCTTGTATTGATGAAAAAATAGATGTTATTATTTGTGGTGCTGGTTTTTCAAGAGATATTTTCTCTATGGTTAAGGGAACTGATACTAAATTATTCCCTATTGTTTCTTCTTTAAAACTTGCTAAGATTTCTCAAAGATTGGGAGCTGACGCTATTGTAGTAGAAGGTGGAAATGCTGGTGGACATTTAGGAACAGATAAAGATTCTTGGGATATTATGGAAGAAATAACTAAAAATATTGATATTCCTGTATTTGGTGCTGGTGGAGTCATCACTCCAGAAGATGCAGAAAGAATGCTTGCTCTTGGGACTGTGGGAGTACAAATGGGAAGTCGTTTTGTTGCTTCTCACGAATGCGATGTTAGTGATGAATTTAAAAAAATGTATATTGATTGTAAAGAAGGAGATGTTGTTGAAGTAATGAGTTCTGTAGGTCTTCCTGCAAATGCTATTGTCAGTCCTTTTGCTAAAAAAGTTTTAGATGATAATACTCCTGCTCCAAAATCTTGTACTAATTGTTTAAAACATTGTAATAGAAAATTTTGTGTAAATCATAGATTAGTTGATGCACACGAAGGAAATTATGAAACTGGACTATTCTTCGCAGGAAGAGATGCTTGGAAAATTAATGACATCCTTTCAGTTAAAGAAATATTCGATAAGTTCAAACCTGTTTTTAATAAATAAAATAAAGCCTTAGTAAATACAATATTTACTAAGGCTTTTCTTTTTATATAAAATTCTTTAAATCTTTAATAATAATTTCATTAAACTTATTATTTAGAATTTTTATTATTTCTTCTCTTTCATTTCCATAAGTCATTCTATTTTCATATTTTTCTGTAACCACATTATAATTTTTTCTAATTTCAAAATATTTTGATCTTGAAAAGTTCCCACCATTATTAGTTAACAATCTATAGCTTCCTCTAATTATCAATTCTTTATGTTCTGTTATCACCTCTTTATCAACTTTTTTTTCTGTTTCAAGTCCTTTTGAATAAGCTCTACATTCTGAGAAATCCATAGCTACTAAATATTGATTATTATTCCTAGGAATTAATTTTGAATAACTATCAAAATAAACATATTTTTCTATTTCTCTTCCTTTATTTTTAGATGAAAAATCGTATAGTGCTTCACTAACTATTGAATTTATGTAATTGTATCTCATAAAAGAACTTGTTAAATAAACTTTTTTAGTTACTTGAGTTTCTAAAGATGATATAATATTGTAAACTTTATTACTATTCATATAATAGTTTAAATTTCTATAATAATTTATCTTTTCTATTTTTCTATTTCTTGGTAAGTTTATTGAATTTCTATTATCTCTAATTACATAATTTTCAAATATTTTATTTATTTTTTTTCTAGAGTTTCTATAAACATTATAATCAAATTTTAAATTTTTAACTTTATAGTTTATTTTTGAAGCTTCTTCATTTAAAACAATATATACCTTTAATCTTTCTATATCGTTAATGGAAGGATATTTCTTTTTTAAAATATTATCTTTTTCTTTAGCTATTTCAATCGATTGCTTATTAAAACATTCTATTCCAGCTACTGAATCAGGTATATATTTAAGACCACTAGCTAATTTTTTAACCCCATAAGAAGTCACACCTTTTGAATTATATATCTGCAATCCGTTCTCTATTCTTTTTTCTCCAACATAAGTCATAAGAGAAGTGCACCCATTAAACACAAACAAAAACATAAGCATAATTATTAATCTATTTATTTTTTTTATTTTCATATTTCTCTTAAATTTCTCCCCTTTTATTTTAATCTACTAAATAATATTTCACTGTACTTACCACCCTTACTCTTTTTATTTGAGGGTTTCCAGCATCCCTGCTATATATAGAAAATTGTCCTTGAGTTGCAGATTTAATTTTTCCAACAGAACTATTGGAATCTTTAGCAAATTTTTCTGCTACTAATCTAGCATTTTTAGTTGCCTCTTCTATCATTTTAGGCTTCACTTGATTTAAACCTGTAAATATATATTCTATTGGAGTTGTATATTGATTTCCACTCAAATAAACTCCTTCTTTCAACAATTCTTGTAACTCTTTCTTTATAGTATTTACTTCATTTACTTTTTTTGTATATACTGTTATTTTTTGAGTTCCTAGATATCTATATTCTAATTTTTCTCTATCAGAATATCTTCTTCTATCTTCTATTTCAATATTAGAAATTGTAATTTCTTTCTCATCTATCCCATTTTTCAATAAAAAATCTTTAACTTTATTCTCTGAATATTTAAGAGAGTTATATAGATCTTTCAAATCATTGGAATTAACAATATATTCTACTGGCATCAATACAGTATCTGCCATAAAATCTTTTTGTGATAAACCTTTCACTGTGACCACTCTTTCATATTCCTTTATTTTTACTGCTGATTTTCCTGCTAAATAGCCAAGAGATGAAAAACCAATAACAATACATACTCCTAGTATTAACGCCCATAGATTATTCTTTTCATTCATAAAAACCTCCCTTTAATAAAAATAAAAACATTGTAATATATTTAATTATATCACAATGTTTTTATTTTTAATTAAGTTATTATTCTCCAAACCATTTAACAGATATTTTTTTATACGTTCCATCCCTCTTCATTTCATCAATTATTCTATCTATCTCTTCTCTTAAAGATACATCTTTTTTTCTAAAAGCAACCCCAGAACCATCTCCCTCTAATAAGCTTTCACTAGACATAGCTAATGTTTTATTTTTAGAATTATAATATCCCCCTGCTGATGATGCTGCTATAACTGCATCTAATCTTCCTGCCTCTAAATCCATTAAAGATTCTACTAAAGTTCCATACTTCTTAACTTTTTTCACCTTCGTAAACACTGAAGAATTTTGAAGAGCATAATCTCCTGTACTTCCAAGCTGCAATCCTACAACTTTCCCAGCTAACTGATCAACTTTTGATATTTTATTATCTTTTTTAGTAAAAATAACCTGCCCACCTTGATAATAAGGTTTTGAAAAGGAAGCTTGTTTTTCTCTTGCTGGGGTTATAGACATTCCATTCCAAACCATATCTATTTTCCCGCCATTAAGCTCAAATAAAATACCATCCCACTCACAAGGTTTAAATTCAACTTTAACTCCCATCCTTTTAGCTGTTTCTTTTGCTAAATCAATATCAAATCCTACTATTTCACCATTTTCATCTCTAAATCCCATTGGTGCAAAAGTATCATCTAAACCAATTATAAACTTTCCTTCTTTTTTTACTCTAGCTAATGAATTTTCTTTAGAAAAACTTACCGTGTATAATCCTAAAACTAATATAATTAATGCTATTATTTTTTTCATTTCTACCTCCTATTTTCTTTTATCTCTTTAATATAGCCTCCATCAAAAACAACTATCCTATCTGATACTTTATTTACAAAATTCATTTCATGACTAACTATAATCATTGTAATATTACTTTCTTCTCTTAGTTTCTCTATAACATTTAAAACTTCCTTTACCATTTCAGGATCTAACGCTGAAGTTGGTTCGTCAAACAATAACACTTCTGGATTTCTTGCAAGAGCTCTAGCTATTGCAACTCTTTGTTTTTGACCGCCTGACAAAGTTTTAGGATAAACATTAGCTTTATCTTTTAAACCTACTCTATCTAATAACTCAAGTGCTATTTTTTTAGCTTCTTTTTTTTCCATTTTATCAACAACAATTAATGATTCCATTATATTATGTGCCACTGTTTTGTGAGGAAATAAATTAAACGACTGAAAAACCATTCCCATTTTTTTTCTATCTGGTATTTTTATTTCTCCATAATTTATATCTTCAAGCCCTATAAGACATCTTAGAAAAGTTGACTTTCCACCACCGGAAGAACCTATTATAGAAATAGCCTCTCCTTTCTGAATTTCTAAATCTATTCCTTTTAAAACTTGGTCTTCATTATATTTTTTCTGTAAATTTTTCACCTGAATAAAACTCATTATATCATCACCTTTTCTTCTAGTTTTTTAAATAACCAAATTATAACAACTGACATTAAAAAATATAAAGCTCCACAAATTGCAAATGGAATTATTGAAAAATCTCTTGTTACAAGTTCTCTAGAATTTCTAAGAATTTCAGCCATTCCTATAGCTGAAACTAAAGAAGTATCTTTAACTAACGCTATTGCTTCATTTGATAATGGTGGAAGAGCTGTAATTAAAGATTGAGGAATAATTATTCTAATCATTGTTTGCCAGTAACTAAGTCCTAAAACTTGAGCTGCTTCATATTGTCCCTTATCTATACCTAATATACTTCCTCTAAAAATTTCACAATAATAAGCAGCATAATTTACTACAAATGTAAGAGTAGCTGCTGAAAAAGCTGACAAAGTAATTCCAACTATAGGAAGACCATAATAAACAAAGAATAATTGTAATAATAGTGGTGTACCCCTAAAAATAGATGTGTAAGCCACAATTATATTATTAATTATTCCTTTATTTTTTAATCTCCCTAAAGAAAATAGAATTCCTAAAGGAAGAGAAAAAATCATAGTCATAATGTATAGATTAACAGTTAATCCCATACCTTTTAGTATAAATAAAATATCATTTTGCATAATTAATTCTCCTCTTTTCCAAACCATTTTTCATAAATTACTTTAAAAGTTCCATCAGCTTTCATCTCATCTAAAGTATTGTTAATTGCTTCTCTAAATGTTTTATCTTTGTTTCTCATTCCCACACCATAATATTCTTTAGTTAAAGACTCTGAAGAATAAGTTAAATTATTCTTTTTAGAATTGTAATATTTCCCAGCAACTGCATCAACTACAACTGCATCTAATCTTCCAGCTTCTAAATCCATTAAAGCTTCTACATTTGTTGCATACTTTTTAACTTCTTGAATTCTTCCAAAAACTTCACTTTTTTGAACTGCAAAATCTGCAGATCCTCCAAGTTGTACTCCTACCTTTTTTCCTTCAAGTTCATTTACTTTATCTACTTTATTTTCACGTTTTGAAAATATTATTTGTCCATCTTCAAAGTACGCTTTAGAAAAAGTAATTTGTTTTTCTCTTTCAGGTGTTATTGTCATCCCATTCCAAACCATATCTATTTTTCTACTTTTTAAATCAAAAATTATTCCATCCCACTCACAAGGTTTAAATTCAGCTTTTATCCCTAATCTTCCTGCAACCTCTTTTGCTAAATCAATATCAAATCCTACTATTTCACCATTTTCATCTCTAAATCCCATTGGTGCAAAAGTAGCATCTAAACCAACTACCATCTTTCCTGCTTTTTTAATTTTAGCTAAAGATTTATCTGCTCCAAAACTCATTGTTCCTATCCCTAAAACCATAATAATAATTGCTAATAATTTCTTCATAATTTTCCCCCTTTAAATTTTTAATTAATTTTTATAAAACAAAAAGCCACTTAGAATATATCTAAGTGGCTTTCTTCCTAAAGAAAAAATGTTAAGATTTAATTCCACCATAGATACAGACTCAAAATTTGTATTTCAATATGAGTCTGTATCTATGACAATGTCATTTACAAACTCTCTACCTATGGTGATGATGTATAATGTTTATTAAACTAAATCCTTTTACTAACATAATTTTCTCCTTTTTTATTAATTGTTGGATATAGAATACATCCTATCGTCTTTTTTGTCAACAATTTTTTTTGTTTTTTTTTGCATTCTACCTTTTAATCCTGTTTTTTTCTAAATTTATATAAATTATACTTTAAGCTATTTTCACAAATTCAACTAAAATATTTACAACTTTTACCAACTCTTCAATAGAAACTTCTTCTTCCAAACTATGAGCTTTTTCCATACCACAAGAAAAATTAATTGCCTTAATTCCATTTTCTATCATAATATTTGCATCGCTTCCTCCACCAGAAGCACATATTTTTGGATACACCCCTTTATTTTCACAAGCTATTTTTAATTTTTCTATAAATTCATCTTTTTCTGAATATTTATAGCTTTTATATGTTTCACTAAAACCACCTTTAAATTCTCCATTATATTTTTCACAAGCTTTTTCTATTTTTTCCAACATATGATCCATTTGTTTTTTTAATTTTTCAGGATTTAAACTCCTTACTTCCCCTAATATTCTAGTTTTTCCAGAAATTATATTAGTTGCATAATCAGAAAACATACCCGAAATATTTGCTGTTGTTTCTTTATCTATTCTTTGAAGTTTCATATTAGAAATAGCCTCACAAGCCATTCTAACAGAACTTTTACCTGCTTCTGGATTTGAACCAGCATGAGAACTTGTCCCTATAAAAGTTCCATCTAAAACTACATGCCCTGGAGCTGAATTTATTATTTTTCCTGCTTTCCCTCCAACATCTAAAATTATTCCACTCTTAGAATTTATCCGAGAATAATCTAAACTTAAAGCTCCTTTCAATCCCATTTCTTCAGCAACAGTAAAAATAAATTCTATTGTAGGAGAATCAATTTTCTCTTCTTTAATCCTTCTTAAAAGTTCTATTATTACAGTTATTCCTGCCTTATCGTCCGCCCCTAATATTGTATCTCCAGAAGATAAAATTTTACCATTTTTTATTATAGGTTTTATTCCAATTCCTGGCTTTACTGTATCCATATGAGCTGAAAACATTATTGGTTCTTTTTTATTATTCCCTTCAAAAGTACAATAGAGATTTCCACTATTTCCACCAATACTCTTCCCCGCCTCATCAAAATAAACACTACATCCTAGTTCTTTAAAGTCTTTGGCTAATTTCATGGCAAAATCTTTTTCTAAATAACTTTCACTATCAATTGCTACATATTTAAAAAACGTTTCAACTAATCTTTCTTTACTCATATAAATCCTCCTAATAAAAAATTCCAGTATAATTATTTAGGATAGTTATACTGGAATTTTATTATTTTGTCAAATTTATTTTTTTGTTTTATACTTAATTTTGTCTATCTATAATTATTTTTTCTCCCATTTCCATTAACTTCAAAGTCATATTATTAGCTGTTCCTTCATCTGTTAAAATAACAACTATATCTCCACTTTGAACCTTATCATTTCCATTAGGAATAATTTCTTCTTCTCCTCTTTCTAAAGCAACCACCAAACATCCTTCTGGCCATTCTATATCTTTGATACATCTATTATCAAATCTTGTATCTGGTCCAACAGCAATTCTTGTGATCACCTTTTTCTTACAACGTCTTTCTTGGAATTTTGTTTTTGGTAACATATTTAGAAGCAAAATATCATATATTGGTTTCATTTCTAATAATTCTGAAATTAAGAAAGTAGCCATACAAGTTACTACTAAAGGAAAGAAATGAGCAAAAGAACCAGTCATTTCTAGAATCAATATAGTTCCTGTTAGAGGTGATTTAACAACAGCTGTTAAAAAAGCTGCCATTCCTAAAATAACAAAATAAACTTCATAACCTGAAGTTAGACCATGAAAATGATTTATTACAAACATTCCAAAAAACTTTCCAACTAAAGCCCCTAAAACTAATATTGGTAAAAATATTCCACCTGGAGCACCAGAACCATAACACATTAATGTAAATACAAATTTTAAAATAAATAATATAATCAATGTTTTATATGCAAAAGGCTCGTGAATTATTTTTTCTGCTAATCCATGCCCTCCTGAAGTAACATCCATACAAAACAAGCCTAACGCAATACTTGTAATTACTACAACTATTGGTCTAATCATTGGAGGGATTTTTATTTTTGAATATAATTTTTGAAAATAAACAATTCCATCAGAAAATAATTTACCTAAAATAGTTACAATAACTGCAAAAATCAACAATAAAAAATAATATTTTAATTGATATATTGTAGTAACATCCTTCAAATCAAAACTTGTCCCAAATCCAAAAAAGAATTTAGTAACAAATTCAGCACATACAGAAGCTATTAAAATACAAGTAATTAAAAGTGGTGACATAAATTTATGAATTTCTTCTATGGCGAAAACAACCCCTGCAAATGGAGCTCCAAAAGCTGCAGTTAATCCTGCACTGGCCCCGCAAGTCACTAAATATTTTTTATCATAATCTTTTCTTTTAAAAATATCAAAGATTCCTCTTCCTAATTCAGCTCCAAGTTGAACAGAAGGACCTTCTCTACCCATTGACATTCCTGTTCCTATTGCAACAACTCCACCAAAAAATTTAGTTCCCAATTCTCTTGCCCAATTAAAATCCATTTGTCTTGCTATTATTCCCTTTACTTGAGGAATTCCACTCCCTTTTACCATGGGATACTTAACTATTATGAATCCCAAAATCAAAGAAGTTACTATAGCAAATAAAATCAATATTCCAATAGTTTCAAAGTTTAAATTATTCCTTGCATAAGTATAATAAAAATTTCTATACTTATTTGTAAAATCTAGGCATATTCTATATGCCACTGCTACTATTCCTGATAAAAGCCCCACAATAGCTGCTAATAAATAAAGATCCATATGGGATCTCAAATAGCTTCCTACCGCTCTTCTCGCCGTGTCCCTTTTCATAAAAATCTCTCCTTAACCTTTTTTTACTTTCTTATGCTTTATTTTTAAAACATATGTTCTTAAAATACCACTTTTTACGAATAAAATCAACATTTTTTTGTCGTTTTCTCATAAATTTATGTTTTTTTATTAAAATAATACTTTTATATTTTCAGTAGCATATATTTTTTTGCCATTTTTTAATTTATTTAAACTGTTAATTTTTTCTCTTCTTGATAATTTTTTTGACCATATATCTTGCTTTGTTTTTAAATCTTCTTCATCTATTATTTCAACATTATCTAAAACTTTATATTCATCAAATATATTTTTAAATCCTGAAACTTTAATATCTTTTTTACTTAATATCAAACTATTCATAGAATATTTTTCTGCCTTAGCATCTAAATATATATAAAAACTATAACCTTCTTTTATTTCATTTGAAATATCTATGTAGTTCGCTAACTCTTTTCTTTTATAAGAATTAATCTTAGTAACTAAAAGACATTTTTTGCCTATACTTCTATAATACAACGAAATTGTTTTTATTAATATCCCTATTCCTCTATTATGCTTATAAACGCCCAATATTTTTTGCTTATCCTTAAAAATCCCTCTTAATATTTTCTTTTGAAATAAATTATAATTTAAGTCTCCTAACAAATAATTTTTTATTTCTCTAAAAATTTCTCCATCTTTTAATTTATAAGTTTCAAAATTATAATCTCTTTCTATTTTTATATAAACATTAAAATTTTCATCTGTACTTATAATTTTTTCTAAAGAAATTTTAAAATTATAACCAAAATATTCTCTAGCTTTTGTTAAAATATAAGAAACTACTTCATCTAATTCTCCAACTGTAATTTTTCTATCTGTAACATAAATTTTATCTTCATTATAAACTAAATTTAAGTTATCGCTTATTTCTTTTCTTGTATAAAAAACTGTTTTTATAGGATATTTAACATCATATACTTCAATATTTTTAATTACTTCTGTATTTTCATATTCTGATTTTTCAACAGATTTCTTTATATCTTCTACAAATATTTTATATTGATATCTACTTCTATACCTTTCCATTTTTAATTTAAAAGCTATATTCAATGTATAACTTTCTCCTATAAAATTATACATATCTTCAGCATTAAACCAAACACAATTTTTTATTTCTATATTATTTTTTAGTAAATTAAACATTAAATGATTTTTTTCTTTACCTATTTTTCTTAAATTAGAATAAGTACAATTTTCAAGAGAAAAAATTGGCATAGAATTTCCAAATCCAAAAGGCTCTAACAAAGATAACTCATCTAAAAAATCATATGATATTTTATGCATTCCTATTTTTTTATCTATTTTTATCGGCTTCAATAAAAATTTATCCCCTAAATGTTCTTTAACATATTTATCTAATCTAACTTTAAATTCTTCTATATTAGCAACATCTATCGAAAGACCTGCTGCACCAGCATGACCACCATATTTTAAAAATAACTCTCTCATAGAATTTAAAGCTTGAATAATATTAAATCCCTCTATACTTCTACATGATCCTACTGCTATTCCCTCTTCTTTTTTTATGTCTAATATTACTGTAGGCCTATAATATCTATCCACTATTTTAGAAGCAACTATTCCTATTACACCACTATGAAAGCCCTCCCCCGCAACTATTATAGCCCTTTTTTTAAATATTTTTTTATTTTCAACTTCATATTCTACCTTAGATAATATATTTTCTTGTATTTCTTTTCTCTCTTTATTATTATTTAACAATTCATAAGAAATAACATCACATTCTTTATTATCTTCACTAATCAATAATTTTACGCTTTTCTTTGCATCTTCTAATCTTCCAGCTGCATTAAATATTGGAGCTATTCTAAATCCTATATCATAAGTATTATATTCTCTCGTTCCACTATTTTCATAAAGTTTTCTCAATAAAAATTTTAATCCTCTCCATTTAGTTTTTTCTAAACATTTAAGTCCATTCTTTACTATAATCCGATTATCTTCAACTAAAGGTACTATATCTGCAACTGTACCTATTGCAACTAAATCAATATATTTATAAACTTTCTCTTCTATATCTAATTTTCTATATAGACCAAGTATCAACATAAAAGCTGTTCCTACTCCTGCCAACTTGTCAAAAGAAAAATTATTTTCTTTTCTTTTACAATTAATAATGGCCAATGCTTTTGGCAATTCATTATTAATATCATGATGATCTGTAATAATAATATCCATACCTATTTCATTTGCATATTCAATTTCTTCAACAGAAGATATACCGCAATCAACTGTTATAATTAAATCTAATCCTCTACTTTTTATTTCTTTTATGGCATCTTTATTTAATCCATAACCCTCATCTCTAAGGGGAATATAATAATCCACATTTATTCCAAGTTCTTGAAAAGCTAAATATAAAACTGTAGTTGAAGTTACTCCATCAACATCATAATCTCCATAAATACATATTTTTTTATTTTCTTCTCTTAATTTTAATATTAAATCAATAGTTCTATCCATATCTTTTAAATCAAAAGGATTTCTCAAATCTTTTAAATCTGCATTTATAAATTTTTCAACATCTTCTTCAAAAACTCCTCTTTCTTCTAAAATAGAAAGAATATCTTTACTATATTTACTATTTTTATAATGATTTCCTTTTTCTTTATATATCCATCTAGTATCCCTCATAATATTCTCCCCCTTTATTTTTCAATCTATATTATACACTAATTTATTTAAAAATATAAATATATTTAAATAAATAGGAGTATTGTTTTAAGACAATACTCCTATTTATTAATTTAATCTTGAATTATATATTTTTTAACATTAACTTAACTATTCTAGCTGAATTATTAGCTGCTATTATTTTAAATTTAGGATAATCCATATGAGAAGAATCATCTGCTTTATCAGATATTGATCTTAAAACAACAAATGGAATGCCGTATATTTGGGAAACCTGAGCTACTGCTGCTCCTTCCATCTCCACTGCTTTTGCATTAAAAATAGCACCTATTTTTTGTACTTTTTTTCTATTTGTTATAAACTGATCTCCTGTAGCTATAATTCCTAATTTAACTCTATCTTCTCCAACTACATTTATTGCTGCCTTTCTTGCTATTTCTATTAATTCTTTGCTACTTTTAAAAATAACTTCTTTCTCTCCTTCTACTAATCCAAGAGGACTTCCAAAAGCAGTACAATCAAAATCATGTTGAACTAACCCTTTAGCTATAACTATATCTGCTATATTTAAATTTTTATCAATAGCACCTGCTATCCCTGTAAATATAATTTTATCTACCTTAAATTCTCTTATTGCAACATCTGCTCCTATGGTAGCATTAACTTTTCCAACACCCGATTTAAATAAAACTATTTCTTTTCCATCTAAATTTCCTTCATAATAAACTATTCTTCCTATCTTAGTTTCCTTTACATCCTTCATTCCTTTTTTTAACAAATCAATCTCTTCATCCATAGCTCCCATTACAGCTATCTTAGAAAAAGTAATTACACTAAACATAAAAAAAGCTACAACACTAAAAAATATTTTTTTCATCATTCCCCCATTTTTATTTTTTTCTTATTTCCAAATGAAAGAATACACCTTTTTTTCTTTCTTGTAAAGATTTTTTTAATTTCTTAATTTTCTATTAATTTTTTGCTTTATATATACTTTCATTGTAAAATTAAATTAATAAATAGGGAGGTGTTATTTTGTGAAATTATTAATCGTTGATGATGACAAAGATATCTTAAATATGATTAAAATATATTTAAGTTCTGAAGGATATGAAATATTAGAAGCAAATAATGGTTTAAAAGCTTTAGAAATATTAGATAAAAATCCTGATATAGCTCTTATTATTTTAGATATCATGATGCCTAAATTAAATGGTTTTGACACTTGTGAAAAAATAAGAAAAAAATATACCATGCCAATAATTTTTTTAACTGCAAAAATGGCTGAAATTGATCAAATTTTAGGATTTTCATCTGGTGGAGATGATTATATTATAAAACCTTTTACTCCAATAGATCTTTCTCTTAGAGTTAAAGCTAATATTAGAAGATATTTTAATTATTCCAAATCAAATATGGATGATTCTATAATTGAAATTGGTGATTTATGTATAAATACTAATGCTCATATTATCACAAAAAATAAGCGACTTTTAAAATTAACTAAAACTGAATTTGGAATTCTTCAATTACTTGTATCTAATAGAGGAAGGATTTATAGTATTGAACAAATTTATGAATATGTTTGGAATGAAAATTGTATTATTAATGTAGATAACACTGTTTCTGTTCATATAAAAAAACTAAGAGATAAAATAGAAGATGATGGAAAAAATCCAAAATATATTAAAACTGTTTGGGGAGTTGGCTATCGTGTGGATTAAAAAAA
Source organism: Fusobacterium sp. JB019 (assembly GCA_030673965.1). Classification (NCBI taxonomy): domain Bacteria; kingdom Fusobacteriati; phylum Fusobacteriota; class Fusobacteriia; order Fusobacteriales; family Fusobacteriaceae; genus Fusobacterium; species Fusobacterium sp. JB019. The sequence continues at coordinate 104,109 of JAUTCN010000003.1, forward strand.
TTTCTTATTCTATAAATAATTCTTTAAAAGGATATTTAATTTCACGCTTTTTATTTTTTCTTATCCTAAATTTTTCAATTTTTATAGCTTCAGAACCTCTAGAAAATATAATTGTAAGTCACCACGTAAAAATTCAATTTAAAAAGGATATAAAAGAAATTGATAAAATTATAAATTCTATACAAAATGAAATCAAAAAAAATAATTTAACCATCAGCGAATCTTTACATATAAAAGAACTAAACTCTCTTAGAAATTATAAAATATTATTCTTAAATTCTAAAAATTTTGATTTAAACAGTTTTGAACTTTTTACTGGAGTAGATTTAGAATATGCTAATTTATTTACTAAAAAATACAATATCCAGTTTAAAAATGAAAAAGGAACTTTTTATATTCTTCCTTCTAATATTCAAGATATTTTTGGATATTATGACATTATTCTTTTAACAACTTTATTTTTAATTTTAATCGTTGAGATGATTCTTGTTTTAAAAAAACCTCTTAATTATATAAAAGAAATTGAACAGGATATAAATAAAATTTCAAATGGAAATTTTGAACATCGAATTCCTTTAAGATATTCAAATGAACTTACAAAACTTTGTCAAACAGTAAATAAGGCTGCTGAACTTATTTTAAAAACTTTAGAAAATGAAAAAGAAAATGAAATAAAACAAAGAAAATTAATTACAAATATGTCTCATGATTTAAGAACTCCTTTAACTTCTATTATAGGATATTTAAATTTAATTTCATTAGAAAATAAATTTACCAATGAAGAAAAAGCAAAATATATAAGTGTAGCTTTAAATAATAGCTATAGATTAAAAAGTTTAATCGATGAATTATTTTATTATTCTAAACTTATCAACAACGATCTTAAATTAAATTTTAATATTATTAATATTGGGTTATTTTTAAACCAATACATTACTGAAGAAGCCTATGACTTAAAAATAAATTTTAATTCTAAAAAAATATTTTTAAATCTTGATATTCCACAAACTCAAAGAATACTCGATAATATATTTAGTAATATCCGAAAATATAAAGATAAAGACAGTGAAATAACTATAAAAATAATAAAGAAAAATAACATGGCCCAAATTATTTTTGAAAATTATACTGAAGAGAACTTAAAAAACAAAGTTCACCTTCTTTTTGAAAGACTTTATGTTTCTAAAGAGGAAAGAAATGATTCCTCTGGGCTTGGACTTGCAATTGTTAAAGAAATTGTAAAAAGTTTAAAAGGAAATGTTTACGCAGAATATGAAAACAAATTATTTAAATTAATTTTAGAATTTCCTATTGTTAATTTATAAAATATTTAAGGAGGAATTATATATGAAAATAAACAAATTATTATTAGGAGGACTATTTATTTGTTCTACCGCATTTGGAGCTACTAAAACATCTCAATTCTCAGTTTTACCTGGTGTTCAATTTGGAGCTACCAAAGAAGATTCTATATCTTCTTTCAGTTTTAACATTCTTGGAGCTGAAAATAAAAATGTTTCTGGATTTGATTTATCTTTAATTGGGTATAGAAAGGTTAATGGAGATTTTAGCGGTTGTCATTTAAATATTTTCCCTGATATCTTTATGGTTGATGGTGACGTTCATGGATTTACGTGGTCTACTTGGAATAATGTAAAAGGAAATTTATATGGGGTCACTCTAGGAGGAGTTAATACAATTGGACAAGATTCTGGATTTAACCTTGGACTTGTAAATTATGTTCAAGGACAATCAGGAGCTCAAATTGGTCTTTTTAATTATTCTGAAAGTGTTAAATTTTTCCAATTAGGTTTAGTCAATGGAACTAAAAATATCAACGGAGTTCAAATAGGATTAATCAATTATGCTGCTGATGGACTTGTTCCTGTTTTACCTCTTGTAAACTTTAGATACTCTTTTTAATAAAATATAAGGAGGGACTATGATTTTTGTTATTGCTTTTTTAGCTGGAATATTTTCTTTTTTTTCTCCATGTATTCTTCCTGTATTACCACTTTATCTTGGTTATTTAGGAATTAACGATTTTAAAAATAAAAAATCTATAATTATAAACACTATTTCGTTTGCTATAGGAATTTCATTTGCTTTTTTCTTATTAGCTCTTGCTTTTTCTAGTTTTGGAAATTTATTTAATAATTATAAAAATATAATTATTAAATTAGGTAGTATTTTTATTATTTTATTAGGACTATTTCAGTTGGATATTCTTAAGTTTGATTTTTTAAAAAAGGAATATAAATTTCCAATTAAATTAAATAAGATGAATCCATTAATTGCTTTTATTTTTGGATTTACATTTAGTTTTTCTTGGACTCCTTGTATTGGACCAGCCTTATCTTCAATTTTGATAACAATTTCAACTTTAGAAAGTTTTGACAAAGGAATTCTTCTTATAACTTTTTATACATTAGGATTTATTATACCTTTCTTAATTACAGGGTTATTTTCTTCTTATATTCTAAAATTAATAAAGAAAAATCAAAACTTAATTAAATACACTAATAAAATTATGGGGATAATTATAATTTTAATTGGATTATTTTCTCTATTTAATTCTAATGATTTTGAAGTTAAAAACTATTCAGAAAATACTAAAATTGAAACTACTGAAAAGCAAAATTTCAATTTAAAAAATAGTATCGCTCCTGATTTTAATTTAAAAAATCAATATGGAAATATTGAATCATTATCCCTTTACAAAAATAAAGTTATTTTTCTTAATTTTTGGGCAACTTGGTGCCCTCCTTGTAGAAATGAAATGCCTCATATACAAGAATTATATGAAGAATACGGAGAAAATAAAAATGATGTTATTTTTATAGGAGTTAATAACGAAAATCAAGAATCTATGATTAATTTTTTAAATAAAAATAATTATTCTTTTCCTGTTGTAACAGATGTTGAAGAAGAAGTCATGAAAAATTATAAAATAAATGCTTTTCCTACTACCTTTATTATAGGAAAAGATGGAAAAATAGTTGATTTTATAATTGGGGAAGCTTCAAAAAAAACAATGAAAAAATATATTGAAAAAGCAAGATAAATAAAAAATGGGAGATATCTCCCATTTTTTATTACCCTAATTTTTTTATTTCTTTTTCTAAAGCCAAAACATCCTCTGCAAAGATTTTTGCTCCATTCTCTAGTAAAATATCTTTATCTCTAAATCCCCATAAAACTGCTATCATTTCCATAGATGAATTTTTACCTGTTAATACATCCACTTCAGAATCACCTATATAAACAGCTTCTTCTTTATTTATTCCTAAATTTTCTAAAGCTCTATAAACATTATCTGGAGATGGTTTTAAAGGTGTTTTTTCATTATCTCCTATTGTAAAATCGACTATATCTCCAAAAAACTTTTCTGTTATTATTTTAGCTGAAGCCTCTGCTTTATTAGTTATAATAGCAATTCTATATCCTTCTTTATGAAGTCTTTCCATTAATTTCTTAACTCCTTTGTAAGGAGCTGTTTTTATCATAGAATGCTTCTTATAATAAACTAACATTTCTCTATAGCATTTTTCTATAACTTCTTCACTAGTTCCTTTAGGAACAGCTCTTATAATAGTCCATTTTATTCCATGACCTACAAAATTTCTAACTTCTTCCTTGGTTCTTTTAGGAAGATTATTCTTTTCTAAGATATAATTAGTACTATCTGTTAAGTCATCCAATGTATTCATTAATGTCCCATCCATATCAAATAATATTGCTTTAATTTTATTTTCTTTCATACTTTTCTTTTCCTTTCCCCGATTCTATTATATTAATTTTTTTATCAACATAGTATATATTACCATTTTTCAATTTTAATTGTACAAAAAATATTTTTACTCCCTTGTTTATAGCTTGATAAAATTTTTCAGAAAATACTCTATCTGTTTGCCAATTAGGACTAAATGAATTACAATCTCTAAACACTAAAAACATAATAGAAGCTTTTCCCTCTTCTTTAGTTATATCAATTAAGGTATCTAAATGTTTAGATGCTCTCAAAGAAGGTGCATCTGGAAATATCGCTTCTTTATTTTCAACCAAAGATGCTCCTTTAATTTCTAGCCATATTTTTTCATTATTTTTTTCAAGCAAATAATCTAATCTGCTATGACCTTTTTTTACCTCCGCTTTTAAAAAATCTATTTTTCCAAAGGGAGAAATTTCTTCATCATTTAATATATTTTCTGAAATATATCTATGAAAAGCTGAGTTTAATAATATATCTTCGCCGTCATCAGCTCTAGCAGAAATTAAGTCCCATTTTGTTTTTCTTTTTTCTATATTTTTAGCTCTTCTTATTTTCACTTTATTACCTTTATATAGTAATTCTTTAATTCTACCACTATCATGAACATGAACTAAAACTTCTTCATTATCTAATTTAACTTTACATATAAACCTATTTGGTCTGTCTATAAATATTCCTTCTTCAGTTTTTCCTATTTCATATAATATTTTCTCCATAAATCTCCTTTTTTATAATAAATCCATTTTAGAATCTTTTTTTGTTATTTTTCTAATTGCTTTACAAGGATTTCCATAAGCTAAATAATTAGAAGGAATATCTTTAGTTACAATACTTCCCGCTCCAATTACCACATTATCTCCTATATTAACTCCATCTATTACAACTACATTACTAGCAAGCCACACATTATTTCCTATTGTAATTCCTTTAGCATATTCGCTCATAGAAATATGACCATCTTTATATTTCATAAAAATTCTTTCTTCTGCTATTAATGGGTGATTTGTAGACATCAAAGAAACATTGGGACCAAACATAACATTATCCCCTATATTAATTTTTCCATCATCCATTATCACTGTATTAAAATTAGCAAAAAAATTCTCTCCAATATAAGTATGTGTTCCATAATTAAATTGAATAGGTCCTTGAAAATAATATTTTTGACCTATCCCACCTATAAATTCTTTTATGATTTTTAATCTATTTTCATCATATTCATCCATAGAATTAAATTTTTGACAAAGTTTATGAGCTTTATGTTTTATATTTTTCAATTCTTTTTTCCTTGCATCGAATAATTTTCCATTAAAAATTCTTTCTTCCTCTCTCATAAACCCCTCCTAAAAATTAATATAATATTGATTATACTACATCAAATAAAAAAAAGCTCCCTAAGGAGCTTTTAAATTTTTAATTTGAATAACTATATTCAACAACATCTTCTAATTTATCAAATTTTTTTTCTATAACTGCATCATCTTTTTTATATTTTAAAACAAATCTATTATCTACATTTGTTAATATTCCATTTATTTTTTCTTTTCCCTCTTCATTATAAACTATAAATTCTTTTCCAATAATTGATTTTATAAATGGTGCCCCATTAACATAGAAAACTTTAAATTCTCCTTGAATTATTCCATCTTTATAATTTACTTCTTTATATTTTTTCCCATCAAAATAATACTTTAAAACTTTACCTGTTTTTTCATTTTTTTCAGAAATAACTTGTCCATTATTATTATAGATTTCTTGTTTTTCTAAATTATTTTCTGTTGAATTAATTTTAGAATAAACTTTTTCTACATTTTCTTTTATCTTTCCTTTTTCACTTTCTGTTTGTCCACAAGCAATAAAAAATAAACATAAACAAGCCAAACTTACAACTAACTTTTTCACAATGCATCTCCTTTAATTTTTTTAATATTTATAATTAAATGGCTTTAAATTTAATATCAAAAGCCATCATTAAACAACTATATTATTCAGGACAGCACGTATACTACTCCTTTTAATTAAAGAAGTCAACAGATATTTCTTTTATTTTAAAATAACTTTATTTTTGTTTACTTTATCATCTTTTTGTATTAATTAGAATTATTTTCTAATATTGTTTTTAATCTATAAATTATAAAATTTTCTGATAATTGTTGATTAACTAAACTCATCTCCCCCATAATTTCTCCAATTAATTTCATGCTAATATTTTCTTTTCCCTCTAATTTTTCTCTAAAAAAATTATCAAAATAATTCTCATCTATATCTAAAATTAAATTTCTATCATTTATCCTCAATAATTTATCATTATTTAAATGTTCTTTATACTTTTTATTATAATTTTCTTTTTCCGTTTCACTTAATAATTTTTCTTTTCCAATACATTTTGCCACATATTCAGGAGATAATTGAGCAACTGATTTTATTGATTTATCCTTACTAAAATCAATTGTATAGATTTTTCCTTTAAAAATTGTACAAACTAATTCTAGCATCAACTTTTCATTTATATTATTAGAATACCAAACAATGACTTTTTTTTCTTTATTTATTTTTTTCAATAATTCATACAACTTTATTCTTTTTTCAACTTCTTCTTCTTTAAAAAATTCTTTATATAATTTTTTTAAATATTCTCTCCTCTCCTTTGAAAAATATGTATTTATTTTCCCAAGAGATAACTCATCATTAAAATTTATAATCTCTTCTATAACTTTATTACTTTGTAAAACATACTTTAATATCCCATAAGCTGAATCTCCAAAAACTATATTTATTTTTTCCAATATATCCCATCCTTTAATTATCGACTATATTTAATTAATTATATACTAATATTAAAAATAATGTATAATTAATTAAATATAAAATTTCAAAGGAGACAACAATGAAAACTATATCTGTTATCGCTTTAGATTCTAGAGCTAGTAAATTTTATGCTAAACAAATTAAAAAATTATTTGGAGACTATGTTAACGTTTATAACTATAACGTTCTTGAAATGACTGTAGTTAATATGATTCGCTCAGATTTATATGTTATTACACCTGATGCTTTTAATAATAGAAATGAAATCCCTAACTATATTCCTTTAGAAGCTGAAATTAGCCAGCTTTATGTTACTTTCACTTGGGAATCAATTAGAACTCTTCAACAAATTCCTTCTGGAACAACTGCCTATTTTGTAAATTTAACTGAAAAAATGGTCAGAGAAGCTACAACAACTTTAAATCAACTGGGAATAAATCACATTAACTTTATTCCATTTTATCCTGGATCCATTCCCAATAAAGAAATAACTATAGCCATTACACCTGATGAAGAAAGATATGTTCCAAAACACATAAAAAATATAATTAACCTAGGGCAACGTTCTTGTACTTCTAATACTATGATTGAAATTGCTTTAAAGCTTGGACTTGAACACTTACTTGAACATGATAATTTTAAAAGTTATTTTTCAAAAATTGCTGCAAGTACTTTTAATTTTGATTTAATGATTACAAAAACTAGAAAACTTGAAAGTCGTTTTAATATACTTACAGAAATATTAGATGTAGGTATCATTGGAATAAACGAAAAATTGGAAATTTTTTCTGCAAATAAAAATTCTGAAATTATTACAGGTCTACCAAAAAAATTTCTTCTAGGAAAAAGATGTAGTGAACTTTTACCAAATATCCCATTTTCAGAATGTATTAAAACTAAAAAAAAGTTAGAAGCTAAAGTCATTAAAATAAACAAAGAAAATATAAACATAGATATTATTCCTGTAATAAGAGAAGAAGAATGTATTGGAGCTTTTGCAATATTACAAAAATTTAATGATGCTGAAAATCGTCAAAATAAATTAAGAACTCAATTAATAAAAACTGGATATCAAGCTAAATATACATTCCAAGATATTATTGGAGAATCTGAAAGCATAACAAAAATAAAAAAAATGTTAATGAAAATGTCTAAAAAAGAACTTCCTATTCTTTTAATAGGAGAAACCGGAACTGGAAAAGAATTATTTGCACATGCCATTCATAATGCTTCAAATAGAAAAGATGGACCTTTCTTAGCTATTAATTGTGCTGCCATGCCTGACAATTTACTAGAAAGTGAACTTTTTGGATATGAAGAAGGAGCCTTTACTGGAGCAAAAAAAGGTGGAAAGATTGGATTATTTGAATTTGCACATAATGGAACCTTATTTTTAGATGAAGTGGAATGTATGAGCACTTCTCTTCAAGTAAAGCTATTAAGAGTCTTACAAGAACATGAAATTATGAAAATTGGTGGAAATAAGATTATAAATATAAATGTTAGAATTATTGCTGCCACAAATGAACCTCTTGAAAATAAAATTAAATCAGGGACTTTCAGAAAAGATTTATATTATAGACTTAATACTCTTCCTGTTCTTATACCTCCTCTTAGAGATAGGGATAATGATATATTTTTATTAATTGAAAATTTCAAGAAAAAAATAAATGCCCGTTTTATTTTTTCTGAAGAAGTTAAATTTATTTTAAAAAATTATTCTTGGGAAGGAAATATCCGAGAATTATATAATTGGATTGAATATTTTAATTTCACAGAAAATTCTTTAATAAAACAAGAAGATTTACCACCAACATATAATTTTAACCAAACTTTAAATAAAAAATCAAAAAAATTTATATCTACTAATGAAAATTTTAAAAATATTTATGAGATTTTTAAAAACAAAAATATTATTAAAGAAGAATATATGGCTGTTCTTACTCTGCTACATGTAGCCTTTAAAAACAATGAAAATTATGGGAGAGAAACTATTTTACATAATTTAAAAACAAATAATATTAATTTATCTCAAAAAGAACTAAGAACAATATTGTCTATTCTATCTGATTTTCAATTAATTAAAATTAGTAAAGGAAGAGGTGGAAGTAAAATAACTAAAAATGGAATAAACTATCTTGAAAATTTATAATCATCCTTTAACCAATTAAGCTACATTCAATAGTATCTTTAACCAATTAATGCATATTTATCTTCAGATTAAAAAGTTTAATTTACATATTAAAAGTTCATTTCTAGTATAGTTATGGACTTTTTTTGTTTTTGGCACTGAAATTGCTTACTATAAAGATATAAATATTTTAAGGGGGAATTTATGAAATATAATTTTGATGAAATAGTTGATCGTAATCAAAATAGATCTGCTAAATATGATGAAAGAATTAAAAAATTTGGGACTAATGATGTTATTCCTTTATGGATAGCTGATATGGATTTTAAAACTGCTCCGCCTATTATAAATGCTATGATTTCTAAAGCTGAGGAAGGAATTTGGGGTTATACTTCTAGACCTGATTCTTATTTTCAATCTATTTGTGACTGGCAATTAAGAAGAAATAACCGTAAATTAGATAAAAATTTACTGAGTTGGAGTTTAGGAGTTGTTCCTGCTCTCTCTTCAATAGTTAATCTCTTTTCTTGTAAAGAGGACAATATACTAATTCAAACTCCTGTTTATTCTGAATTTTATGATGTAGGAGAATCTTGGAATAGAAAGGTTCTTGAAAATAAATTAATTGAAAAAAATGGCAATTGGTCAATAGATTTTGAAGACTTTGAAAAAAAAGCTAAAATTTCTAAAATTTTTATTTTATGCAACCCTCACAATCCTTTAGGTATTGTTTGGACAAAAGAAGAATTAACTAAGCTTACTGACATTTGTATTAAACATTCTGTTTTAATTGTATCAGATGAAATTCATTCTGATTTGATTTTTCACAATAAAAAATTTATACCTACTGCATCTCTATCAGAGGAAGTTAATCAAAATACTATAACTTGTATTTCAGCTACTAAAACTTTTAATTTAGCTGGACTTCAAGCTTCTACAACTGTATTTCCTAATTTAGAAATGAAAAATCAATTTGATAAGTTTTGGTTAAAATTAGAAATTCATAGAAACAATTCATTTAGCTCAAATGCTATGGAAGTTGCTTTTAATGAAGGAGAAGAATGGTTAGAAGAATTACTTCATTATATCTCTGATAATTTTGATTTTATAAAAGAATACTGCAACAAATATATTCCTAAAATAAAACCAAATATACCTGATGCTACTTATTTGGTATGGTTAGATTGTCGTGATTTAAATTTATCAAATGAAAAACTACATAACTTTATGATTAAAGAAGCTAAACTTGGTTTAAATGATGGATACACTTTCAGCAGAAGTCTTTCAGGATATATGCGTTTAAACGCTGCCTGTCCTAGAAAAACATTAGAGAAAGCTCTTTCTCAATTAAAAGCAGCTGTTGATAATTTAAATAAATAATAAAGGGAGGATTATTATGAGTAAAAAATCACGTTGGGAAAATTATAAATTTCCTATAATTTTATTAGCTGGTATATTTTCTGGAGCTCTACTTGGAGTCATATTAGGAGAAAAGGCTACAATCTTGTCTCCATTAGGGGATATATTTCTAAATCTTATGTTTACAATTGTTGTACCTATGGTTTTTGTTTCTATTTCAAGTTCTGTAGGAAATATGTTAAATATGAAAAGACTTGGTAAAATTTTAAGTAGTCTAATTTTAGTTTTTGTTGGCACAGGAGCTATTGCAGGAATTTTAGTTTTAGCTGTCGTTAATATTTTCCCTCCTGCTGTTGGAACTAGTATCTCTTTTGCGCAAACAACTTTAAAAGAAACTGCAAGTGTTGGAGATATGATTGTAGGAGCTTTAACTGTTAATGATTTTTCTGGACTTATGAGTCGAAATAATATGTTACCTATAATTGTTTTTTCTATTTTAACTGGTTTCTGTGTTAGTGCTTGTGGTGGCCAAGAAAGTCCAGTTGGAAAGCTTTTAAATAATCTTAACGATGTTATAATGAAAATCGTTGGAATTATTATGCTTTATGCACCTATTGGACTTGGAGCTTATTTTGCAGCTTTAGTTGGGAAATTTGGTCCTAAATTATTAGGGGATTATGGACATACTATGCTTGTTTACTATCCTATGTGTTTATTTTATTTCTTCACTGCTTTTCCTCTTTATGCTTTCTTTGCAGGCGGGAAAGAAGGAGTTAGAAGAATGTTTAACAATATATTAAATCCTGCTGTTACAGCTTTCGCTACACAAAGTTCTGTGGCAACTCTACCCATCAATTTAGAAGCTTGTGATAAAATGGGTGTTCCTAAAGATATTAGAGAAATAGTTTTACCTATGGGAGCAACTATGCATATGGATGGATCTGTTCTTTCTTCTATAATAAAGATAAGTTTCTTATTTGGAATATTCAATCAACCTTTTACAGGAATAGGAACATATATGATGGCTATGCTTGTTTCTATACTTAGTGCTTTTGTTTTATCCGGAGCTCCTGGAGGAGGATTAGTAGGAGAAATGCTTATAGTTAGTTTATTTGGTTTCCCACCTGAAGCTTTCCCTCTAATTGCAACAATAGGTTTTTTAGTTGACCCTGCTGCAACTTGTCTAAATGCAAGTGGAGACGCTGTAGCTTCAATGATGGTAACTAGAATAGTAGAAGGCAAAGAATGGATAAATAATAAACTTTAATATTTTTTAATAACTTGTATTGATTTTAAAATCAATACAAGTTATTATTGTCTTAAACACTTAAAGGAGATTTTAAATGAAAACTTTAATAGATTTAATAAAAAAAGATATGAAACCTGCTTTTGGAGTAACTGAACCAGGAGCTATTGCACTTGCTGTTTCAACTGCTAGAAAATATTCCAATGAAGATATCTTAGAGATAAAAGTAACTCTTAACTCTGGAATTTATAAAAATGGTTTTACTTGTGGAATACCTAATTCTAATCAAGTAGGTAATTCCTTTGCTGCTGCTCTTGGAGCTGTTGCTGGTAATCCCGAAAAAGGATTAGAATCTTTAATCGATGTTAAAGAAAAAGATAACAATTTAGCTTTAAAATTAATTTCTGAAAATAAAATTAAAATTATTTTAGGAGAAATAACTTCTGAAATATATATAGAAGTTATTTTTACAACTAAAAATGATATTATTAAAGTTTTAATTCAAGGTTCACATGAAAATATAGTAGAAATTTCTAAAAATAATAAAATTATTTTAAAAAAAGAAACTAAAAATTATTCAAAAAACAACAAAGAAAATTTCATTAATATTCATGATTATTCTCTAAAAGAAATAATTAATTATATAGATAATATCAATATCAAAGAATTATTTTTTATTGAAGATGCTTATAAAGTTAATTTAGAATTATTTAATGAAGGATTTGAAAATAAACGTACTACTTTTTCTAGAAATCTATTTAAACTTAATTATAATAAAATAATTTCAGAAGACGTTAATAAAACAGCTAATTTATTATGTGGAGGAGCTATCGAAGCAAGAGTTATAGGCCTTAATAAAGCAGCTATGAGTATAACTGGCTCAGGAGCTCATGGAATCATTGCTACAATGCCTTTATATGCAGAACACCTTGTAAATAAAGCTTCTAAAGAAAAATTATTAAGAGGAACTATTTTAAGTTATCTAATATGTACATATATTAAAGAATATTCTGGCAAACTTTCTGCTTTTTGTGGTTGTGCAATTGCTGCCGGAACAGGTATGGCCTGTGCTATAACTTATATGAGAAATGGAAGCTATAATGAAATTGTTGGCACTTTGAATAATATGGCCTCTAGTATTACTGGTATGATTTGTGATGGGGGAAATCAAGGATGTACAATGAAAGGAATTGTCGCAACTGATGCTGCCTTTAGATCTGTTGAACTTGCTATGAATAATTCTTTTATCTATAATATTCACGGTATATGTGATGACAAACCAGAAAACACAATGAAAAATATGGGCCTTATTGCTTCCCCTGGAATGATTGAGACAGAAAAAACTATCGTTGAAATTTTCAACAATAAAAATAAGTAGTGTTAAACACTACTTATTTTTTACCATTCTAATTCTAAACCTACACCAACTTCATTTATCTTAAAATATTTTCCTAATTCTAGCTTCACTTTAAGAGAAACACAATGACAAGGATATAAATTTTCATTTATTTTATTCTTTTTTAAATATTTTATAGTCTCATCTAATTGATTATCTATATCAAATAAATGAAATCCACCAATAATCCCCAAAACTCTATTATCTTTATAAATATTTTTTGCATATTCTATAATATTACATATACCACTATGAGAGCATCCAGTTATAATATAAATCCCTTTTTTACTCTTATAAACTAAAGCACTATCATCTAAATTATAATCATCCATATATCTTCCTTCTATTTTTATCTTACCTAAAGGAATTTTATTTTCAAAATTATTTTTTCTAGGAATTTCTCCTAAAAATATAATATTTTTAGTTATTTTCTTAGGAGTATTACTATAAATTACTTTTGTTTTTTCTAATATTTCTACTTCTTCCATGGGACAACTTATTTTTAAGTCATTATATTTTTTTTCATTAAAAATTCCAAAACATCCTATAATTTCTGGTTTATTTTTATAATTATCAAAATAATATTTTAATCCTCCAGTATGATCATCATGAGCATGAGATAATACTATTTTTTGAATTTCATTTAAATCTATCCCCATTTTTTTTGCATTTTTTATATACAAACCTGAATATCCTACATCGAATAATATCTTTTCTCCCTCATCTTCAATATAATAAGAAACTCCAGGTTCTCCGTAATAATATTCATCAATATAGGTATTATTATCTACTAAAACTTTTAATTTCATATAATCTCCTCCTAAGTGAATCTTAAAATAGATTATAATATAACAATATATTCTTGTCAAATTACATTCTTTAGTTATTTTGTTTTCTTCTATTTATGGGGTATAATAAGTATTAATAAAGAAGTTCAAATAGTTTTTGAAGGGAGATTTTTATGTTAAAAAACAAAAAAATTAAAATTTTTGCTATTTTTATAATAACCTTTTTTTCATTAGCTTTAATTTTGTTCCATTTCACAAAAAAAGAAATGATTCAAAAAAAAGAAAAATATAAATATATTGCTATCAATCATTCAAATATAATTACTGGATATCTTAATACTGTTATGGCTAGAATTTATACTGTAAAAGCTTTGGCTATAAATGAAAAAGGTGAAATTATAAACTTTAATAAAATTGCTAATGCTATAACAGAAGAAGCTCATATTTCTAGCGGTGTAAATATAAGAAATATTGCCATAGCACCAAAAGGAATAGTTTCTAATATTTATCCTTTAAAAAACAATGAAAAATTTTTAGGCTTTAATTTCTTAGATTCAACTAAGCCTGGAAATTCATATGCTATAGAATCTTATAAAACAAATAAATTTTTAATTACAGAACCTTTTAATTTTATTCAAGGAGGACAAGGAATTGGAGGAAGACTTCCAATTTATAATAATTCAGATTTTTGGGGAATAATAACTCTTACTCTAGATTTAGATAATGTCTTAAAAATTATTGGTCTTAATATTTTTAATGAAAATAACATTTCCTACGAACTCTCTTATCTTAGTCAAGATAAATCTTATAAAATTATTGCTGCTTCTGACAAAAAAGTGATAAGTCCTGTTTCTTTTAACTTTAATCTACACAATTTAAAATGGAATATTAAACTTTCTCCTGAAAATGGATGGGTAAATTATTATGAAATTATTTTTGATTTATTATTTGCTTTAATATTTGCTGGCTTTTTATCTCTTATTTTTTTAAACAAAGAGAAAATAACAGATATTAATAAATATCTAGAAAAAATATCTATTATTGATCCCTTAACTGGAGTTTTTTCTAGACAATATATAACAAAGTTTATAGTAAAAGGTGAGACTGAAAAATGGATTAACCCTTCTCAAAAATATTCTATGGCTATTATTGACATTGATTTATTTAAAGAAATAAATGATAACTATGGTCATGATTTTGGAGATATTGTTTTAACTGCTGTTGCTATTGAATTTAAAAAATTTACTGATAAGGATGATTGTATTATTAGATTTGGAGGAGATGAGTTTATTATTTTATTTTCTTCTATTGATAAAATAAAATTTAAAAAGATACTTAATAATTTAAAAAATCATATCAATTCTCTAAATTTCGAAAAAAAAGAAGTTAAAATTTCTATAAGTATAGGAGGCACTTCATATGAAGAAGCTAATAACTTAAGCTTTAAAGAATTATTTAAACTAACAGATGCTAAACTTTATAAAGCAAAAAAAGAAGGACGTAATAAAGTAATTATATAATTTAATAAGTATTGATATTCTTTATCAATACTTATTTTTATACCTAATAAAGGACCGGTGATATAAAATGAGAAAAAAAATAGTTTATTTAACAATACTTACAATCTTAATCTTAGGTTTAGTAGGATGTAATAATAATAAAGGCAAAGATAAACCTTTAGTTATAGCTATGGAATTAGCTTATCCTCCATTTGAGATGAAAGATACTAATGGAAATCCTGCTGGTATCAGTGTGGATTTTGCTAGAGACTTTGGAAAATATATTCATAAAAAAATAAAAATAGAAAATATTGCTTGGGAAGGACTTATTCCTTCTGTACAAACTGGAAAATCAGACTTAGTAATTTCTTCTATGTCTATTACTGAAGAAAGAAAAAAAATAGTAGATTTCTCCATCCCTTATTCTAATTCTCTTCAGGGTATTTTAACAAATAAAAAATCCAATATTAAAAATTTTAAAGATCTAGATAAAAAAGGAAATACTATTGCTGTTAAAACAGGCTCTACTGGTTTCATTTTTGCCATGAAAAATGTTAAAAATGCTAAAATTATTGCCCTTGCTGATGAAAGTGCTTGTGTTACTGAAGTAGTACAAGGAAAAGCTGATGGATTTTTCTATGATCAATTAACTATTTATCGCAACTGGAAAAAAAATAAAAAAACTACTACAGCTGTTTTTATCCCTTATCAAGATGTTGATGTCTGGGGAGTTGCCGCTAAAAAAGGAAATACTGACCTAATTAATAAACTTAATACATTTATTGATAAATATCAAAAAGAAGGAGGATTTGACAAACTAAGTAACAAATATTTATCTGAAGAAAAAAAAGACTTTGATACCCTTGGATTCAAATGGTTCTTTGACTTAAAAAATTAACAATATTTTTTAATTACATATTTGATTGGAGATAATTATGAACATAAAAAATATATTTATTACTGAAAATAAAAATAATTTATCCTTTGGTAAAATTTTATTTAACTTAATTTTATTAACTACTTTTTTAATACTAATATTTTGGATATCATTAGCTAAGATTAATGTTTCTTTTAATTTCTTTTTTATTCGTGATTTTAAAATACGTATTTTAAAAGGGTTTTTAATGACTTTTTACTTAAGTATTAGTAGCCTTATTGTTAGTCTTATTATAGGAATTGTTACCGCTATTTGTAACAATTCTAAAATATTATTTATTAGATACCTTGCTATTGCATACGTTAAATTTATAAGAGGTACTCCCCTTATCATGCAAATTTATTTATTCTTTTATATTATAGGAACTGCTTGGGGAATAGATAATAGATTTTTTTCAGGAATTCTAATACTTTCTATATTTGAAGGAGCATACATTAGTGAAATTATAAGAGGTAGTTTTATTTCAATTGATAGTTCTCAATTAGAAATTGCTAAAGCTGTGGGTTTCACAAAAAACCAGACTTTGAAATTTGTTATTCTTCCACAATTAATAGCCAGAACTCTACCTGCTTTAACTGGTCAATTTTCATCAATTATAAAAGATTCTTCATTACTTTCTATGATTGCTGTTATTGAACTTACTCAAACAATGAGAGAAATTAGCTCTATTAATTTTAAATTATTTGAATGTTACATATTTTTAGGATTACTTTATTTAATTTTAACATTACCTATTACATATATAAGTGAAATACTTGAAAGGAAATTTAATTATGAAAGTTAAACTTATCAATTTAAATAAAAATTTTGGAAAAAATAAAGAAGTTTTTTCTAATATAAATTTTGATAAAAATATAAATTCTCTTGCTATTATAGGTCCTTCTGGAGGAGGTAAATCAACTCTATTAAAAATAATAGGAGGACTTTTATCTCCCTCTTCAGGAAAAATGTATATAGATGATAAACATATTTCTTTTAATGAGGATTCATTAAATTCTTATCGGAAAAAAATAGGCTTTGTTTTTCAACATAGTGGATTATTTAAACATATGACTGCTATTGATAATATTAAAATTCCTCTTATCCACGTACATAATTATTCTGAAGAAGATGCTGAAAAAAGAGCTTTAGAATTACTTAAAAGATTTGGACTTGAAAATGATGCCTATAAAAAACCTAATGAATTATCTGGAGGACAAAAACAAAGAATTTCAATAGCTCGAGCTGTAGCTCCAAAACCTGAATTTCTTTTATTTGACGAGCCTACATCTGCTTTAGATCCTGAATATACTGTTGAAGTTCTCGATATTATCAACGAATTAAAAAAAGATAATATTGATTTTATTATTGTTACTCATGAAATGGGATTTGCTAGACATGCTTGTAATAATGTTGCTTTTCTAGCTGATGGAAAACTCCTAGAATTTGGAGAAAGTGAAGAAGTCTTTAGAAATCCAAAAAATAACAAACTAAAAAAATTTCTAAGTAAACTTTTAGAATGGAATATTTAAAAAAGGGATTACTCCCTTTTTTTTATTCTTGTAAATATCCTTTATAATACCATTTTCTTCCTTTTTTTAAAAAATAGCTAACTTCATGATGAATTTTTTCTTCACCAGTTTCTTTTTCAGTATATTTAGCTTGAAATTCAACTATTCCATCCTTATCTAATTTTTCTCCTCTTTCTACTCTTAATATTTTTAATTCTAGCCATTGAACTGAATTATTCCATATTTTTACTTCTTCCCAATTTATTTTTTTGCTTTCTTTTTTATCCCAAGTTTTTTTTACATATTCTATATCACTAACTTTATACGCTTCATATCTTGATTTCATTAATTCTAACGCTGTTTTTGGATTTTCCATAATTCACCTCTTTATTTTTATAATATCTTATTATATAATATTCTTTCACGAAATTACAAAAATAACTTTATCAAAACATTGTTGACATCTACAAATCTAAAATGTATACTCAAATTAGTTATTTTAAATTTAAAAGGAGGGTAATATGTTTAAAAATTATATTTCATCTTATATTCTAATTTTTCTTGCATTTTGTTGCAACATAGCTTATAAATTAATCGGATCTAGCGTTGATAAAGAAGGCTTTCTTAAGGAACCTTTTTTTCTTATTCCAATTGGGTACTTTTTATTTTTCTTATCCATATTATTTTTCTTAATAACTACATTAAAAAAAATTAAAAGTAAATTTAGAAAAAACAAACATAAACTTAATTAAAAATATTTAGGAGGATAAATGGGCTTAATAAAAATTTTAGATGAAAAAGTTTCTAATATGATTGCTGCTGGAGAAGTTGTTGAAAATCCTGCTAGTATGATAAAAGAATTGCTTGAAAATTCAATTGATGCAAAAAGTACTGAAATTATAATCTCAGTTAAAAATAATAATAGATCTGTAAAAATTTCTGATAATGGAAAAGGAATGTCCAAAGAAGACTTACTTCTTTCCATAGAAAGACATGCCACTAGTAAAATCTATACTAAGGAAGATTTATCTAATATTTTAACTTATGGATTTAGAGGGGAGGCTCTTTCTTCGATTTCTTCTGTTTCTAAAATTAGAATAACTACAAAAACTATTGAAAGTGAGCAAGGAAGTGTTTTAAATGCTCTTGGTGGGAAAATAACAAACATTAAAGATATTTCTAGAGAGGTTGGTACTGAAATTGAAATAAAAGATTTGTTTTTTAATACTCCTGCTAGATTAAAATTTCTAAGAAAAACAACTACTGAATTTAGAGCTATAAAAGAAGCTGTTATCTTAGAAGCCTTAGCTAATCCTAATATTTCTATAACTCTAATTAATAATGATGTACAAATTTTAAAAACTAGTGGTAGAGGAATGAAAAATACTATACTTGAAATTTTTGGAAGAAATACATTACAAAACATCATTCCATTTCCTTTAGGATATCTTGGAAATATGTCTCTTAATCGTTCTAATAAAGATGGAATCTATGTATTTATCAATAATAGACCTATTAAATCTAAAATTATAGAAGAAGCTTTAATTGATGGATATTATACTAAATTAATGAAAGGAAGATATCCTTTCGCTATTTTATTTATTGAAATTGATCCTAAAGAAATTGATATTAATGTCCATCCTTCTAAAAAAATTGTAAAATTTTCTGATGAAAAATATATTTATAATCTTGTTTATGAAAATGTTAAAAATAAACTTTTAGGAGATGTTGATTTTATTGCTCCTACAATTACCCCTGAAAATGGAAAAAAATTTTTAAATATTCAGGATTTTAAGAAGGAAATTATTAAAACTGAACCTATTAAATTAGAAACTAATAAAAGAAATTTCAACTATGATTTTAACATTGAAGAGAAAAATAAAGTTGATCTTGATTATGAAAATAAAGCTACAAATAAAATTTTTGATTCATCTAAAGAAAAAATTAAAAATGATGAGATTTTTTCAAAAAATTACTTTTCAAATAATGAAAAAACTGATAAACTAGAAAGAGTTAGTAATGTTAAAAATGATTATAAAATAATTGGACAATTTGCAAATTCTTTCATAATATTAGAACGCAATAATGTCCTTGAAATCTATGATCAGCACATAATTCATGAAAGAATTTTATATGAAAAATTTAAAAATGATTATAAAAATAAAAGTATCTCTATACAACAACTGTTAGTCCCTGTTAAATTTTCTGTTTCAGCTAAAGATAAAGAAACTATTGAAAATCATCTTGAACTTTTAAGAGATTTTGGTTTTGAAGTTGATTTTTTTGGAAAAATTGATATTATTATCCGAGCAGTTCCAAATATAAAATTTCTTTGTAGTATTGAAGAATTATTTAGGAATATTATCGAAGATTTAAAGAATACTAATTTAAGAAATTCCTTAATTGAAGATACTATTATTATGTCTTCTTGTAAAAATGCTATTAAAGCAAATCAACCTTTAAATAATACAGAAATTAAGATATTATTAGACCAATTATTTTTATTAGATGAATATACTTGCCCTCATGGAAGACCTATTTTAATGAAACTAACTCTTAATGATATTGAAAAATTATTTAACAGAAAATAATAAAGGGGAAAAAATTTGAATATAAATATAGTATGTGTAGGGAAAATTAAAGATAAGTATATCAGTGATGGAATTAAAGAATTTTCCAAAAGAATGCAAAGTTTTGGAAAATTTTCCATAATAGAATTAAAGGAATTTGGAAATGATTCTGATAGAGCATCTTCAATAAAAAAAGAATGTAAAAATATTTTAGAAGTTCTTGATAAAAAAAGAGGATATAATGTTTTATTAGATATCCAAGGTAAAAATTTTTCATCTGAAGAAATGTCTAAAAAAATTGAAGCTATTTGTATAAATGGATATAGCACTATTAACTTTATTATTGGAGGATCTTATGGAGTTTCAGATGAGATTAGAAAAGCTTCTCATCTTTTACTTAGTTTTTCTAAAATGACTTTTCCTCATCAATTAATGAGACTTATTCTTTCGGAACAAATTTACAGATGGTTTAGCATTATAAACAACATTAAATATCACAAATAATTTAGGAGGTTTTTATGTTTTCACTAGGAGACTATTTCACAAAAGAAATAAGTGGAAATGAATACGATTTTGAAATAATTGACAATGTAACTTATGAATCAGAGGATTATCTTCTTGCAGATAATGAAGAAGGAGAAACTTTTGTTTTTATTGACACTGAAGGAGACAAACCAGAATACTTAGATGATCCTGATTTATCTGATGAAATTTTAGATTTTTGGAGATATTCTGAAGATACTTCTTTAGATAATATTGGAGATTGGGAAGAAGATGAATACTATGATAGAGAAGATAGACTTAATACTTCTCAACGTTTTGATAATGAAAATTATGATGAAGATAGTGATTATTAATGAAAGTAAACTTATTTATTAAAACTACTGAATCAAATAATAAAACTACAGCTTATGAAGTTGCAGCTATAAAAAAAATTAATAGATATTCTATTTCATATAGATATATCGATGACTCTGGAAAAACAAAATTAGAGATATTCTCTAATTCTATTTTAATTAATCGACTGGGGAAAATTAAAAGTTCTTTTATTTTAAGAAAAGATTCTAATACTTCTTTTGAATATAAAACTGATTATTTTTCTTCCAATTTAAATATTTTTACCAAAAAATTAGTTATCTACCCTGATGGCTTTGATTGTTCTTATTCTATTTTTCAAGAAAAAACATTGGTAAACAATATTTCTATTTCAATACGTGAAATCTAAAAGGGGGAATTATGAAAAAATTCTTATATTTAATAATTTTAACTAACTTGTTTTATAGTTGCCAAAATTTAAATACTGTAAAGCAACCTAAAATTATTAAACCAAGTATACTTGTTCAAGATAACTTCATACTTAATAATTCTGGAATTAACTATTTTTTAGATATTACCAAAGATAATATTAAAAATAAAACTTCTAGAACATATTTAACAAATAATCACCCTGAAGTTTATTTAGGAGAATATGCTATTATTCCGATAGATAATATAGATTCTTTTTCAAAAGAAATACCTAAAGTACAATCTTATGACGCTTTCATAAAAGATAATAATTTTTATTTTAGAAGTATATATCAAGGATTTTACTCATTTTCTTTCATAAAAGATAATCAAATATTAAAAACTATTACTATTAATAATATCTCACGTTATAAAATATCAAAAGCTAATTTAGAAAATATGATTTCTGAAAATATTACTATTAAAGACTTGGAAAATTTAGAAAATAGTGTTACACTATTTAAAATGCTTTTTCCAGAAAATTCAAAAAATAAAGAATTTTCTATAGCCTTACTAGATTTAGCTATAGAGAACTCTGATATTAATATTTTTAAGAAAGAAAGTAAATATTTAGAAAATAACTTTGATCTTAGTTCTCTTGAAAAAATTAAAATTATTAATGGAAAGACTTCTTTATTAAAAGAAAATATTCCATTTACTATTGAATATTTAAATTTCAAAGAAAATTCAAAAGAATTAAATGACTATATAAAAAGAGCAATTTTGAAAAAAATTAAACCAACAGCTCAAGAATTATTATTTCTTGAAGCTTGTTACACTAAAGAAAGAACTTTAGAACTTACTAACCAAATAAGTTCTTTTTATAAACTTTCAAATAATCCTACTAAGGCAAATTATTATAAAAGTGACAATTCTTTTTTATTACCTTTGCCTATAGATAGTACTATTGTTGAACTTGAAAATTTAAATAATTCTGAAAATATTAAGATTGATTCACCGTCTGAAGATAAGGCTAACATTTCATATAAAAATGCTTTAAATTATTATAAAAATAAAAGTTATGCTGAAGCTATTTTAGCTTTTGAAAAAGCTAAACTTTTAAAAACAAATTCAAGTAAAATTGAAGATGTTAATTTTTATTTAGGAATGTCTTACTACAACTCAAACAATACACCAAAAGCTATTGATAAACTAAAACTAGTTGATGAAAACAACTCAAATTATCCTGAAGCTTTATATAGACTTGGTGATTTAAATGCTAAGCAAGGAAATAAAGCTGAAGCTATTAAATTATTTAACCAAGTTAAGAATCTTTTCCCAAAAACTATTTGGGGAAGAAAAAGTAGCATATATTTATTAAAAATAAACTAAATTTATTATAAAGGAGAAATTATGAAAAGATATGCAGATTTTATAGCAGAAGATCGTCTTCTTGCTGAGCAATGGCAAAAAGTTGAAGAAATTAAAGAATTAGGATTCGCGCCATTTGGAAAGAAATATGACAAACAATTTATGATAGGTGATATATTAAAAAATGAGCCTGCAGCTGAAGGAGAAGAGCCTAAGTTATTTAAAACAGCTGGAAGAATCATGGGATATAGAATTCAAGGAAAGGCTGGTTTTGCTCACATTGAAGATCAAACAGGAAGAATTCAATTTTATGCAAGAAAAGATGCATTTGAAGATGAAAAGTTTTGGCAATTAGTTAGAAAATGTGGAGTAGGAGATATTGTTGGTATCACTGGTACATTATTTATAACTAGAACAGGAGAAAAAACTTTAAGAGTTAAAGAATTTACTTTACTTTCTAAAAACGTTAAAGCTCTACCTGAAAAATTCCACGGATTAACAGATGTAGAAACTAGATACAGAAAAAGACATATTGATTTAATCATGAATAAAGAAGTTAAAGAAACATTTATAAAAAGATCTCAAGTAGTAAATGAATTTAGAAATGTACTTGCAGATAAAGGATTCTTAGAAGTTGAGACTCCTATGATGCATCCAATTGTTGGAGGAGCTGCTGCTAAACCTTTTATTACTCATCATAATGCACTTGATATGACTTTATATTTAAGAATTGCTCCTGAGTTATATCTTAAAAAACTAGTTGTTGGAGGATTTGATAGAGTATTTGAAATAAATAGATGTTTTAGAAATGAAGGAATCTCTACTAGACATAACCCTGAATTTACTACAATGGAACTATATATGGCTTATGCTAACTATGAAGTTATGATGGATGTTACTGAAGAACTAATCCAAAAATCTGCTATGAGAGTTGCAGGAAAATTAGAAGTTGAATATAATGGAAAAACTATTGATTTAGGTAATTTCCATAGAGTTCATATGGTTGATATGATTAAAGATGTTACAGGAGTTGATTTCTGGAAAGAAATGACATTTGAAGAAGCTAAAGCTATAGCTAAAGAACATCATGTACCTGTTGCTCCTCATATGACTTCTATAGGACATATTATCAATGAATTCTTTGAAGAAAAATGTGAAGAACATGTAGTGCAACCAACATTTATCTATGGACATCCTGTTGAGATTTCTCCACTTGCTAAAAAATCTCCAGAAGATCCTAGATTTACAGAAAGATTTGAATTATTTATTGATGCTAGAGAATATGCTAACGCTTTCTCTGAGTTAAATGATCCTGCTGATCAAAGATCAAGATTTGAAGCTCAAATTGAAGAAGCTGAACTTGGAAATGACGAAGCTACTCCAGAAATTGATGATAGTTTTGTTGAAGCTTTAGAAGCTGGCCTTCCACCTACAGGAGGACTTGGTATTGGAATAGATAGACTTGTTATGCTTTTAACTGGAAGCCCTACTATCAAAGATGTTATTTTATTCCCTACTTTAAAAAAGAAAGACTAATTAATTAGAATAATTAATATTTTATTTCTAGATAGCACCTATTAAGGGTGCTATCTATTATTTTTGAAAGGATTTATATATTTATGTTTATACAACTCTTAATACTTTTGTCTATAAATTTTGCTGGAATTTTGTTAGAACACTATTTTGATTTACCTCTTCCAGGAACAATTATAGGAATGTTTATTTTATTTATTTTACTTTATAAAAAAATCTTAAATGAAAAAAATATAGGAGAAATTTGTGATTTATTAGTAGGAAATATGATTATTTTTTTTATACCCCCTGCTATAAATTTACTTTCAACTATGGATTTATTGAAAACAGATTTTTTTAAGATTATTTTTTTATTAATTATAACTACTTTAATTACAATGGTTATAACTGGTAAAACTGTTGACTTTGTAATAAAAAGAATGGAGAAAAAATAATGAATTTAACAATTTTAAACACACCTTTTTTTGGAATTATTATTACTATACTATCTTTTAATATAGCTCTTTATATTTTTAAAAAATCAAAATTATCTATATTAAATCCTCTACTTATTGGAACTATAATAATTATGTTTGTGATTGAATATTTTAATATTCCTCTAGACTATTATAAAAAAGGAGGAGATATGATGACATTTTTCTTAGCTCCTGCCACTATTGCATTAGCTCTACCTTTATATAGACAGTTAAATAAATTAAAAATACATTATATCCCTATATTAATCGGGGGAATAGTTGGTGCTTGTTCTGCTATATTATCAGTTATATTTATCGGAAAATTATTAGGACTTAATACTGTTATATTAAAATCCTTTATTCCAAAATCTATCACTACACCTCTAGGTATAGAATTAAGTGAAGTTTTGGGAGGAATACCTGCTATTACTATTTTTGCTATTATAATTACTGGAATAACTGGAAATATTCTGGCTCCTAATATTTGTAAAATATTTAAAATTAAACATCCTATTGCTAAAGGACTTGGTATTGGAATATCTAGCCATGCTGTAGGAACTGCTAAAGCCATTGAAATGGGAGAAGTTGAGGGAGGAATGAGTGCTCTTTCAATCGTAATTGCTGGAATTTTAACTTTTATTCTTGCTCCTCTATTGAGCTTTTTAATATAAAAAAGACGAGTTATAAACTCGTCTTTTTTATAATTAGCTTCCCTACTAATTATACTATTACTTTGATTCAGATGTAAGTTTTCCTGTTTTTATCATAGTTAATACAAATTGATGTGCGTCCACTATTCCATTTGTATAAGAAAACTTTGTTTCCCCTTCATATAATCCATTCATAAGAACTTTTTGTTGTTCTTCTAAGTTAGTTTCTAAAGTTGGAACATCTATCTCTCCAGCTTTATACTCAGCTACCAAAGCATCATACATTTGGTCAAAAGTTTCTTGATAGATATCTGTTGTGATATCTATAAAATTGTTATCTGAATTCATTTTGCCTCCTAGTTATAAATCACATGTTTTATATAATAATTAATTTATTATTTCATTTGTGCTAATAATGTTTTATACTGTGTTCTCATTATTTTTATTGATATTTTTTTATGAATTTCATACCATTTTAAACTTAATGCTGCCATTCCTCTTAATGAATCACTTAACATTCTCTTTAAAAAATCAAACTCTTCATAACTTACTTTTAATTCTTTTAAAGCTTTATTTTCACAAGATTTTTTAACATAATCTAAGAATGATAAAACTCCTTTCATTTGCGCTGCATTTCCATAATTTTTTTCAAATTCTTTTTTTATTTCTATTATAAATCTTGATAAAAACTTTTTATGATTTTTTTCAAGTTTTATAACATATTTTCTTTTACCTTTTCCAATTTTTTGCATTAATCCCATCATTCCAATCATAGATGACATTTTATTCATCTCCATTGGATTAACTTTTTCTGGATTTATTCTTTGACCTTTCATTAAAAACCTCCGCTCTATATTTTTCCTATTATCTTTTCTATATGTTCCTTTGAAATACTACCTTCTCTTAAAATTCTAATATTTTTATTGCTCATATCTATTATA
Source organism: Fusobacterium sp. JB019 (assembly GCA_030673965.1). Lineage (NCBI taxonomy): Bacteria > Fusobacteriati > Fusobacteriota > Fusobacteriia > Fusobacteriales > Fusobacteriaceae > Fusobacterium > Fusobacterium sp. JB019. The sequence goes on from JAUTCN010000003.1 coordinate 130,279, forward strand.
GTTGAAGCTTCTCCTATTGGACTTTCCCCACCATCTATAATTATATCAACTCTTTCTTTAAATTTATCTGATAATTCCTCATACGAACGAGGAGTAGGCTCTCCGGAAATATTTGCACTTGTAGTTGGAAGGATTCCACCAGCACTTTCAATAATTTTCAATGCTATCTCATGATTAGGCATTCTAACTCCAACTGTCTCTCCATTTGAAATCATTATCCCTGGAACAACATCTTTTTTTCTTAAAATTATTGTTAGTCCTCCAGGCCAAAATTTTTCTATTAATTTTAATACTTTTTCTTTGTTATAATCAATATAAGCTATTTCCTTTATTTTTTCTAAACTACTTACAAGAGCTATCAAAGGTGATGAAAAACTTCTAGTTTTAGCTCTATAAATATTCTTTATAGTTTCCTCGTTAGTTATAATTCCACCAACACCGTAAACTGTATCTGTTGGATAAATTATTATTTTTCCTTCTTTTAATTTTTTTCCTATTATTTCATAGTTTATATCTCTTGCTTTCATCATTTTACACCTCTTAAAAAACAAAGTCTTCAAAATATTTTATCATAAAAATTTTAAAAAAGCTAGTGATAACACTAGCTTTTTCTGTATTCTAAGCTCTCTTTAATACTTATTTTAAATTATCTATACTTTCAAATAATTCTGAAACTGACTGATGTGTTACTATTCTTCTTATTGCTTCTGCAAATAAATTATCTATAGATAAAACTTTTATTTTATCTATTTTCTTATCTTCTGAAAGTCTTATAGAATCTGTAACTATCACTTCGTCTACTGGACATTTTTCTAATCTCTCAACTGCTGGACCTGAAAGGATTGCATGACTACAACAAATATAAGCCTCTTTAGCTCCTCTTTTCATTATTGCCTCTACTCCATTTGTTATTGTTCCTGCTGTATCTATCATATCATCTATAAATATTGCTCTTTTACCTTCTACATCACCAATTAAATTCATAACTTCTGATAAGTTTGGTTTTGGTCTTCTTTTATCAATTATTGCAATTTTACAATCTAACCATTCAGCTAATTTTCTAGCTCTTTTTACTCCACCAATATCAGGAGAAACTACTACAGTTTGATCCCCTCTAAATCCTTTGTTTATAAAGTATTTAGCTAATAAAGGTAATGCTTGTAAATGATCAACTGGAATATCATAGAATCCTTGAATTTGATCTGCATGTAAATCCATAGTTACTACTCTATCTGCTCCTGCAGTAGTTAATAAGTTAGCAACTAATTTTGCTGTAATTGGTTCTCTAGGACTTGATTTTCTTTCTTGTCTTGCATAACCATAATAAGGCATTAAGATATTAATTGTTTTTGCTGATGCTCTTTTTAAAGCATCTATAAAAATTAATAATTCCATTAAATTTTCATTTACTGGTCCTGATGTTGGTTGAATAACAAATACGTCATTTCCTCTAACTGTTTCATCAACTCTTACATAAATTTCTCCATCTTTAAATCTAACAATCTCTGCCTTACCTAAATCCAAATCAAGTTTTTTTGCTATCTTACCAGCTAGCTCCAAATTTGATGTTCCTGAAAAAATTTTAACTTCTTTCATGTCCATTTCCATAATTTTTTTATTTCCTCCATTTAAGTTTTGTTAACTGTTTCGTTCTTTCTACAGCAAGTGCATTAGCTGGCACATCCTTTGTAATTACAGATCCAGCTCCTGTCAATGCTTTGTCTCCTATATTTAAAGGAGCTACTAACATTGAACTACTTCCTATAAATACTTCTTCTCCAATAATCGTATCAAATTTATTTACACCATCATAGTTACAAGTTATTGTTCCTGCTCCTATATTTGTATCTCTTCCTATTGTTGCATTTCCTAAATAAGTTAAATGCCCAGCTTTAACACCTGGTTCTAAAGTCGATTTTTTAACTTCAACAAAATTCCCTATATGAACTTTATTTTTCAAATGACTCTTAGGTCTTAAATGAGCAAAAGGTCCCATTGTAACATTATCTTCAACTACTGATTCTTCAATTACTGATGATTCTATAACTATATTATTTCTAAGTTCACTATCAATTATTCTAGTATTTCCAATTATTTCACATTCTTCACCTATTTTGGTATTCCCTTGTAAAATAACTGTTGGATATAAAATTGTATCCTTTCCAACTTCAACTGTATCTTCAACATAAGTAGTTTCCGGATCAATAAAAATAACTCCTTTTTCCATTAACTCTTTATTTTTTCTTTCTCTTAAAACTTTAGAAGCTTTAGCTAATTCTACTTTAGAATTTACTCCTAATATTTCTTCATTATCCTCTAATACAAAACTTGAAATTTTACTATTTTCAGATACTTGAATTTTAATAATATCTGTTAAATAATATTCACCTTTTTCATTATCATTTGTAACTTTATCTAAAGCTTCAAATAATTTTTTTGCATTACAACAATAAACTCCAGCATTTACTTCTTTTATTGCTTTTATATCTTCAGTTGCTTCCTTTTCTTCTACTATGGCTGCTACAGCTTTTCCTTCTTTCACAATTCTTCCATAACCAAATGGATTTTCATAAATAGAAGTTAAAATAGTTGTTGTAGATTTTGTATTTTTATGATATTCATACATTTCTCTTAAAGTTTCATTTCTTAAAAGAGGAGTATCACCACATAAAATCATAACATCCCCGTCATAATCTTTAAGTAATTCTTTTGCTTGTAAAACAGCATGCCCTGTCCCTAACTGTTCATTTTGAGTTACATATTTTATTTCCCCTAACTCATTTAATATTAACTCTTTTTTATGACCTAATATAAGTATATTCTCTTCTATATTTAGTTTGTTTAATTCATTTAATATCTTTTTTACCATTGGAATTCCATTAACTTTATGGATTACTTTTGGTAAATCAGACTTCATTCTTGTTCCTTTTCCTGCTGCTAAAATTAATGATTTAAGTTCCATTTTACATCTCCTTAAATTTAAATCTGACTATTCATTATATCACAAGTAATAGCTATTTTCAATATAATGACTCCTATGTAAATCTTTATCCATTTAATTTATTATAAGCTTCATTAACCTCTTTAAATTTTTCTTCATGATAATCTTTAACTTCTTGTGTTTCATTTGAAAATTTATCTGGATGATGCATCTTTGCTTTATCTCTGAAAGCTTTTTTTATTTCTTCTTTACTAGCTCCTGATTGTAACCCTAAAACCGAATAATATTTTGATTTATCCTCAAAGGGATTCCCTCCAAAAGTATTTCTTGATCTTGAATGATTTTCATTGTTAGAGTAATATCCATTTTGACCAGTATAATTTTTAAAAAAATCCTCAAAGTCTTGTTGATTTCCTGTTCTATAATAATATGTTCTTGTTCCTCTAGGTCTATTCCTATTCTTAATAAGATTGTATATTATTATGATTAAAATAATTGGGAAAAATTTTATAATTATAAAACCAAACATCATAAATAAAGACATCCCAACAAATAAAACCATTAATAAAATAATTAATTCCATTTTTTCTCCTTTTTTCACTATATAAACTATTTTATTCTTTTTATAAAAATAAAATAGAAGAAAGAACTCTCTTTCTTCTATACATTTTAAAATAATTTTCTAGAAATTACAATATTTATTTAATTTTTTGTTTCAAAAGAATTATTTTATCTAAAATATCTCTATCCCTAGGATCTATTCCATAAGCTGCTCTGTATTCTCTTAAAGCCTTCTTCTCTCTTCCCATTTCTTCATATTTTTTTGCAAATTCAAGATGAAGACTATATATATCAATATCTGAAAAAATAGCTAAATCATAATGTTTAGTAGCCTCTACAATGTTTCCTATTCTAGAATAAGCATTTCCTAAAAGAAAATGTACAAAGGGAGCATTTTTTATTTTAGAAATAGCTTTTAAAAAATATTTTATTGCTTCTTCTAATTCATCTAATTCATAATATAAAAATCCTAAAAAAGCAAAATTATCTCCATTGTCCTTTTCTAACTTCACTAATTTTTCATATATATTTATAGATCCTCTATAATTTTTTCTATAATATGTTAAAGCTGCTAACTCTCTTAATTTATTTATATCTTCTGGTTCACCTAATAATGCCAGCCTAATATTTTCTTCTTTCTCTATAATATTTTCTGTATTATTATACTTCTTAAAAATTTCTGTCTTAAGCATTATGTCACCTCTCAATATTGAAAATCAAAACTAAGTATATTTTGCAATTAATTATTTATCTTTTTTTTCATTTTTTTTAGGTTCTTCTTCATTATTTTTAGGAACTGGGTTTCCAAACATCCATTCTAAATGTCTTCTTAAACCTAATAAATCAATCTCTTTTCCATCTACAACTATTTTATTTTCCTCAGGAATAGCTACATAACCTTCTGCTAAAGGAATATTTTTATCTAAACTATGTTGTACTTTTATTGTATGATCTAACCCGAAAGGTTGAAATTCTGTTTTAACTACTTTTATTAAATCATCACTCTCTAGAATTTTTTTCACTTGATCTGGAGTAATTTCTCTTTGAGGTGGATAATCTGCTACAAATAAAGTATGTTCAGATATAAATTTAACTTTATCTTCTCCTAATTTTTCAAATAATTCTATTGTATATCTTCCTCTTTTAGGAATAATAAACTTATCTAAATCAAATATCTTTTTCCCTACACCAAAAGGATCTATCATAGGTCTAAATTCACCTTTAGTTATTAAATCATCATCTACACCATTTATTCTTATTTCAAATAAAGTTGGTTTTAATATTTCTTCGATAGTTAATATTATCGACATATGATCCATAGGTACAGGAAATATAGGCTGAATCATATTATCAAAACTTCCCAATATATCAACTGCTCCACCTAATTGTTTATTCATCTGTGCTCTGTGTGCAACTACTATACTTTTTACTTTCATAATCTTCTCCTATTCTATAAACTAAATTTATTTTTATTCTCTTTATGATATATTAACATAATTTTAACAAAATTTAAACATTCTATTTCTTATTTGTTTCTATTGGCTATATATTCAGCAAGTTTTAGTAAATTTTTTCCTTCTTTTTCATCAAAATTATCTAAAATTTTAGACTTTGCTTTTGTTACAATTTCCAATAATAATCTTTTACTCTCTTCCAAACCTATTAATGAAGGATATGTTGATTTTTGTAGTTCAGTATCACTTCCTATAGGTTTTCCTAAATCTTCAAAAGTTCCTTCTATATCTAAAATATCATCCTTTATTTGAAAAGCTAATCCTAATAAATCTGCATATTCTTCTAACTCTTTTTTTAATTTATCTGAAGCATCTCCTATTATACATCCTATTTCTATAGGCAATTTTAATAATTTCCCTGTTTTATTTTCATGAATATATTTCAAAGTGTCTATATTGATTTTTTTTCCTTCGCTTTTTATATCTATCATTTGTCCACCAATCATTCCATTTATTCCGGAATAACTAGAAACTTTTCCAATTATTTCAACTATTTTATCTGAAGATATTAAACCTTTATTTTTTTCAGATAAAATATTAAAAGCATGGGTCAATAATGCATCCCCTATCAATATCCCTTCTGCTTCTCCAAATTTTTTATGAGTTGTTAAAACTCCTCTCCTGTAATCATCGTTATCTAAAGCAGGTAAATCATCATGAACCAAAGAATAAGAATGAATCATTTCTATTGCCACTGCACATGGCATTCCCAATTCTTTATTTTTATTTAAAATATCTAAAATCATAAATAATAAAATAGGTCTTATCCTTTTTCCACCATTTAAAATAGAATATTTCATTCCTTCTGATATTTCATTAGGATATGTCAACTCAGATAAATATTTTTCTATATTTAGTTCCACCAATGCTTTATTTTCATTTAAATAAGATTTTAGCATTTTATTACTCTTCCTCCTCTAAAATAATTTCTCCATTAACTTCTCTAATTTTTAATATTTTTCCTTCTGCTTTATTCAACATATCGGAAGATTTTTTTATAAGCTTCATAGTTTTTTCGTATTCTTTTATAGAATCTTCCAAAGTTAATTCTCCTGATTCTAATTTTTTTATCATTAAATCAATCTCTTTTAAATTTTCTTCAAAACTATTTCCTCTTGCCAATTTATACCTCCCTATTTATATTCTCAATAATATTTTAACAAATATTATTAATTACTTCAAACAAAAACTCCTATGCATATGCATAGGAGTTCCTTTATTCCTTCACAAAAAAAGATATTGCCTTTTTTCCATAAAGTCTTCTATCTCTGAATTTAAATCCTTCTATATCTTCAATTAAATCCTCAAACATATGATGCTCACAAATTATTAAACCACCATCTGCTAAAATATCTGCTTTTCTAATTTCTTTCATTACATTTCTACATAATTCTTCTTTGTATGGAGGATCCATAAATATAATGTCAAACTTCTCATTTTTCTTTCCTAAAATTTTAACTGCTCTTAAAACATCATTCTTATAGGCCCTACATCTATTTTCAAAACCTAAATTATTTATATTTTCTATTATTATTTTTAATGCTTCAGGATCTTTCTCTATCATTATTGCTCTTTTAGCTCCTCTACTTAAAGCCTCTAAAGCTATATTTCCAGTTCCACTAAATAAATCTAAAAAACAACAATTATTTATATATGGAAGTATCATTGAAAACAGAGATTCCTTTACATTAGCAAGAGTTGGTCTAGTTTCCATTCCTTTTCTACTTTTTATAACTCTTCCTTTTGCTTCTCCAGCTATTATTTTCATAATTTCTCCTTTCCTAAATATTTTCTAATAAATAAACATAGAATCACCAAAACTAAAGAAGTGATATTCTTTTAAAACTGCTTCTTTATATACATCTAACATAAATTCTCTACTAGAAAATGCAGATACTAACATTAGTAAAGTAGATTTTGGTAAATGAAAATTCGTAATTAATGCATCTATTATTTTAAATTTATATCCAGGATATATAAATATATCTGTATCATCTATTTCAGAAATTAATTTTCCTTTTTCTATAGCTGCTGATTCTAAAGCTCTAACAGTTGTAGTTCCTACAGCCACTATTCTTCTTCCCTCTGCTTTAGCTTTATTAATTATTTCACAAGCTTCCTTAGGAATTTCAAATTTTTCAGTATGCATTTTATGATTTAAAACATTCTCCTCTTGAACAGGTCTAAAAGTTCCTAAACCAACTTCTAAATATACATCTACAATTGTAATTCCTTTTTCTTTTATCTTTTCCAAAAGTTCTGGAGTAAAATGTAATCCTGCTGTTGGAGCTGCAACTGATTCTCCTCTTTTTGCATAAACAGTTTGATATCTAGATTGATCTTCTAATTTTTCTACAATATAAGGAGGTAGTGGCATTTTTCCTAATTTATCTAAAACTTCTTCAAAAATACCTTCATAATAGAATTTCATAATTCTATTTCCATCTTCCTTTATCTCTAAAAGTTCTCCAATCAACTCTTTATTATCTCCAATATATATTTTTTGTCCTAATTTTAACTTCTTAGCATGCCCTAATAAACATTCCCAAGTATCTAAACTTTTTCTTTTTAATAATAATACTTCTAAAACCGCTCCTGTTTCTTTTCTTCCAAACATTCTAGCGGGAATAACTTTAGTTGAATTTCTAACTAAAACATCTCCCTGTTTTAGATAATCTATTATATTATAAAAATGCTTATCTTCTGTTTTTTTATTTTTTTTATCTACCACCAAAAGCCTAGCATGATCCCTAGGTTCTCTAGGATGTTGCCCTATCAATTCTTCTGGAAGATTGTAATCATAATCCTTTAACAATGTAGACATTTTCTCTCCTTATTTTTATACTTTTTTTCCTATTATAACTCTTTCTACTCCACCATAGTCTAATACTCTAGCCTTTATTTCATATCCTCTATTTCTCATCATTAAAACTACAGTTTCTCCTTGATTATATCCAACTTCAAAAGCTAAATATCCACCTTTTTTCAAATAATCCCAAGACTCTTTTGTTATTTTTTCATAAAAATAATAACCATTTCCATTATCAGTTAAAGCTCCTTTAGGTTCATATATCTTAACCTCAGGCATTAATTCTTCATACTCCTCTACTGGAATATATGGAGGATTAGAAACAATCAAATCATAACTTCTATAGTTTATGTTTTCAAATATATCCGATTTTAAAAATTGAACATTTTTAGCTGAATTTAGGTCTTTATTAGAATTAGATACTTCTAAAGCTCCCTCACTAATGTCTATTCCTAAAACTTCACTTTGAGAAATTTGTTTTCCTAAAGAAATCGATATTGCTCCACTTCCTGTACCAATATCTAAAATTTTAGGAAACTTTTCTTCTGCTAACAATTTTATGCATTCATCTACTAAAATTTCAGTATCTGGTCTTGGTATTAAAACTCTTTCATCAACATTCATAGGATAACCATAAAATTCCCATTCTTTTAATATATATTGTAAAGGCTCTCTTTTCTTACCTCTTCTATACATATAATTTCTTATAATATTCTTCTCTTCTTCTGTTATTTCAACATTAAAATTAAGCATAAGAGCATTCCTTTTAACTTTTAAAACATGAGAGAAAATATATTCTGCATCTAATCTAGCGTTTGGTACTTTATATTTTTTCAAATAACCAATACTTTTTCTTAATAGAACTAAATTTTCTTTTTTAAAATCTTTTTCTCTTATAACTTCAACTGTATTTTCTTTTTCTTTCTCTATGTCATCAAATTTTTTATTTTGTTTTACCATTTTCAATAAAATTCTTTTTATCTTTAATTTTTCATCTGTTGTTAATTCCATTTCAAAATTAGAATAAAGATTAATTCTCTCTATTCCCAGTACAAAGCTTATAACTTTTTCACTTTCTAAACGAGATTTTGAAAAGGAGTATTTTTCTAAATACTCCTTGGAAAATTTTATTATTTCTAATAATTTCATAAACTACCCCGCTATGTTTTTCAACTTTTCTGCCTGATCAAAAGTAGTTAAAGCATCTATCATTTCTTCCACATCTCCATCAAGGAACGCTTCTAATTTATAGACTGTAAATTTGATTCTATGATCTGTTATTCTACCTTGTGGAAAATTATATGTCCTTATTTTTTCTGATCTAGCTCCACTTCCAACCTGTAATTTTCTTTCACTTTCAACTTCAGATCTTTGTTTTTCACATTCCATTTCATATAATTTTGAAAGTAAATGTTTCATTGCTTTTTCTCTATTTTTTAACTGAGATCTTTCATCTTGACACTGAACAACTATTCCTGTAGGTAAATGTGTTATTCTAACTGCAGAATCAGTCATATTTACATGCTGTCCTCCAGCTCCTCCAGATCTATATGTATCTATCTTTAATTCTGATGGATTAATTGATTGAATTTCTTCTACTTCATCTATTTCAGGTAGTACTGCAACTGTGGCTGTTGATGTATGTACTCTTCCTGCTGATTCAGTTTCTGGAACTCTTTGAACTCTATGTACCCCAGATTCATATTTTAGTTTAGAATATGCTCCTTGACCACTTATAGAAAATACTACTTCTTTTACTCCTCCAACTCCCACTTCTTGGAATTCAATTACATCTATTTTCCATCTATGTCTTTCCGCAAATCTTGTATACATTCTATAAAGATCTGCAGCAAAAAGTGCAGCTTCGTCTCCTCCTGCTCCACCTCTAATTTCTATAATTACATTTCTATCATCATTAGGATCTTTTGGTAAAAGTAATATTTTTAATTCTTCTTCTATTACTGGTAATTTAGATTCTAATTCACTCATTTCTTCATTCATCATTTCTTTCATATCTGGATCTTTTTCAGCCTTGATATTTTCTTTTATAAAGTCTAACTCTTCTTTAAAAGATTTGTATTCTGTATATTTTTCTACTATTGGAGTTATTTCTGTTAATGCTTTGTTATACTCAATCATTTTTTTAGTATCACAAGCAATTTCAGGAGTTCCTAATAGTTGTGTAAGCTCTTCATGTCTTCTAACTACTTCATCTAATTTTCCAAACATTCTATTCTCCTTATTTTTTCCTATTTTTACTCATATTTTAACTTATAAATTATATCATATAATTTTATTTTTATCCAGAATTAAAAAAGAGGTCCTAATCTTTACTATATTAGAACCTCTTAATTTTAAATTTTAATTCTATTTAGCTTCTTCTTCAGCTATTACTCTATTTATTTCATCTATTATTACATCTGGATTTAAACCATGAGATGATATTCCTTCTCCTAAAGATTCTCCAGCAGCTACCATACATCCAATACAACCTAATCCATATTTTCTAAAAACCATTCCTACTGCAGGATATTTTCTTGCTACTTCTAATATATTACTATCTTTAGTTACTGCGTTTGCCATATTCTCACCATTCCTTTTATTTATTAAGCTTTTCTAGAATAAGTATACCTAAATTTATAATGTTTGTCAATCAAAACTTACTATCTTCCAACAACATTTAACAAATCATGAACTCTAACTATTCCAACTAATTTTCCTTCTCTCATTACTGGTAATACAGATATTTGACTTTCTCTATTTTCCATCAAATCTAAAGCCTCAATCGCCATAATACTATCTTCAGCTGATGTAAAGTTTTTAGTCATTATATCTGATGATTTCATTTTAAAGAATTCTTCTTTTTTAGATAAGGCTCTTCTTAAATCTCCCTCTGTAATTATTCCTACCATTTTATTTTCACTGTTCATTACACAAACTGCCCCTAATCTTTTTTTAGTCATTGTTAATATTAATTCATCAACAGAATCTTTTTCATCAACTAAAGGAACCGCATCTCCTGAATGCATTACGTCTTTAACCTTCATAAGTAAACGTCTTCCTAAAGTACCACCTGGATGATAAACTGCAAAATTTTCAGGCTTAAAATTTCTTTTTTCTATTAATATTGCTGCTAGAGCATCTCCCATGACTAATGTTGAAGTAGATGATGACATTGGAGCTAAGTTTAAAGGACATCCTTCCTTTTCTATCCCTATATTTAAGACACATTCAGAAGCTCTTCCTAAAGGAGATTTTGCATTTCCTGTCATAGCTATAATTTTAGCTCCTATCTTTTTGATTGATGGCATTAATGATAAAACTTCATCACTATTCCCACTATTTGATATTGCTATTACAATATCTGATGTACAAATCATTCCTAAATCTCCATGCAACCCTTCTGCTGAATTCATGAATACAGTATGCGTACCTGTAGAAGCTAAAGTAGCAGCAATTTTTTTACCTATAAGCCCTGATTTTCCAATTCCTGTTATAACTACCTTTCCTTTACAATTAAGTATTAAATCTACAGCTTTTTCTATATTTTCATCTAATTTATTTCTAACTTTTTTTAATTCTTCTATTTCAGAATCAAAAAGATCTTTAGCTTTATTTATAATATCCAATTTTCTCCCCCTATTTAATTTATATTTAACACAACTATCATTATACATTTTATAATTATATATTTCAATATAAAATACTTTTAATTAAATATTAAATTACCTATTAATAATTTTGTATTTATGATAAAATATACTGAAAATAATCTAAAATTTTAGGAAGTGTAATTATGTTTTTACCTACAACTTCAGAAGAAGTTAAAAATATGGGTTGGGATTCCCTTGATATAATACTTATATCTGGAGATACCTATATCGACTCATCATATAATGGAACTGCTTTAATTGGAAAGTGGTTATTAAAAAATGGATTTAAAGTTGGGGTTATTGCTCAACCTGATATTAATTCTGATAAAGATATAACTAGATTAGGAGAACCAAATTTATATTGGGCTGTTTCTGCTGGGTGTGTTGACTCTATGGTAGCTAACTATACTGCCACTAAGAAAAAAAGACATAAAGATGACTTTACTCCAGGAGGAGAAAACAACCGTAGACCTGATAGAGCTTCTATTGTCTATACTGGACTTATTAGAAGATTTTTCAAAGGTAGTTTAACTCCAATAGTTTTAGGAGGAATTGAAGCTAGTCTTAGAAGAGTTGTACATTATGATTATTGGTCAAATAAACTTAGACGTTCTCTAATTTTTGATGCTAAAGCTGACATACTCTCTTATGGTATGGGAGAAAAATCTATGGTTGAACTAGCTAAAGCTATTCAATCTAATAAAAATTGGACACACATCAGAGGTCTATCTTATATTTCTAAAGAACCCAATAGAAAATATATAAATATCCCTTCTTTTGAAGAATGTGTTCAAGATAAACTTAAATTTGTAGAAATGTTCAATATTTTTTATAAAAATTGTGATCCTATAACTTCTAATGGATTAAATCAAAAACATGGAAATAGATATCTTATTCAAAATCCACCTTCAGAAACTTTTTCTTCTGAAATGTTAGATGAAATCTATGGTATGGATTACGAAAGAGATGTACACCCATATTATAAAAAAGATGGCGTAGTCAGAGCTTTAGACACTATTAGATACTCTTTAACTACTCATAGAGGATGCTACGGAGAATGTAATTTCTGTGCTATTGCTATCCACCAAGGAAGAACTGTTTCTTCTAGAAGTAAAAATTCTATAGTTAAAGAAATTAAACATATCACTGAAGATAAAAAATTTAAAGGTCATATATCTGATGTTGGTGGTCCCACTGCAAATATGTATCAAATGGAATGTAGTAAAAAATTAAAGCTAGGAGCTTGTAAAGATAAACGTTGTCTTTATCCTGAAGTATGCCCTGCTTTAAAACCTAATCATTCAAAACAAATAGATTTACTAAAAACATTAAGAAACATGGATAAAATTAAAAAAATATTTGTAGCTTCTGGTATTAGATATGATTTAATCATTGGAGATCAAAAAGAAGGGCAAAAATATTTAGAAGAAATTGTTGCTCATCATGTCTCTGGTCAAATGAAAATTGCTCCAGAACATACTGAAGATAAAATATTAAACCTTATGGGAAAACCTAAAAAAGATAAATTGCAAGAATTTAAAGATAGATTTTATCAACTTAATAAAAAACTTGATAAAAAACAATTTTTAACTTATTATTTAATAGCTGCACATCCTGGATGTAATGAAAAAGATATGATGGATTTAAAAGTTTTTGCATCTCAGGAGTTAAAGATAAGTCCTGAGCAAGTACAAATTTTTACACCAACTCCATCTACTTATTCTACATTAATGTATTACACTGAAATTAATCCTTTCACTATGAAAAAAATTTTTGTAGAAAAAGATATTGGGAAAAAAGAAAAACAAAAGAAAATTATTATACCTAAACATTTAAATTCTTATTCAAAAAAATCTAAGAATAAAAATTCAGAAAATAATAATAAACAAGATTTTAAAAACAAAAAATCTAATTTTAAAAGTAATAATAAAAAAAATAATTCAAAGAAAAAATTTAAATAATTTAATAAAAGTTTTAAAGGAGGCACAATGAAACCTATAGTTGCTATTGTTGGTAGACCCAATGTTGGTAAATCTACTCTTTTTAATAAATTAGTTGGAGATAGAGCTGCCATTGTTGATGACCAACCAGGTGTTACTAGAGATAGACTTTATAGAGACACTGAATGGAATGGAAAAGAATTTGTTTTAGTTGATACAGGAGGACTAGAACCAAGAAGTAATGAATTTATGATGACAAAAATAAAAGAACAAGCTGAGGTAGCTTTAAATGAAGCTGATGTTATAATGTTTGTTGTTGATGGAAAAGCTGGACTTACAGCCTTAGATGAAGAAGTGGCTTACTATTTAAGAAAAAAAAGCAAACCAGTTATTGTTTGTGTTAATAAAATAGATAATTATTTATCTCAACAAGATGATCTTATTGATTTCTGGGCACTAGGCTTTGAACATTTAATTGGTATTTCTGCTGAACATAAATCAAATTTAGGAGACATGCTTGATTTAATTATTCAATCATTTCAAAGCATTGAATTTCCCGAAGAAGAAGAAGGTCTAAAAATTGCAATAATTGGAAAACCTAACGCCGGTAAATCTTCTCTTGTTAATAAGCTTTGCGGTAAAAATAGAACTATTGTTACTAATATTGCAGGAACTACAAGAGATGCTATTGATACTGTTGTGGAATACAATGATAATAAATATGTTTTAATTGATACGGCTGGAATTAGAAGAAAGTCTAAAGTTGACGAAGCTTTAGAATATTATTCTGTTTTAAAAGCTTTAAAAGCAATTAAAAGAGCCGATATTTGTTTCCTTCTTTTTGATGGTAGTGAAGGACTTACTGAACAAGATAAAAGAATTGCAGGTATAGCTCACGAAGAGAAAAAACCAATTGTTATTGTATTTAACAAATGGGATTTAATTAAAAAAGATAAAAATACGATGAGAGAAAAAAGAGAAGCTTTACTAGCTGAGTTACCTTTCTTATCATATGCTCCTATCGAATTTATTTCTGCATTAACAGGACAAAGAACAATTAACTTATTTGGAATATCTGATCAAATTTATAAAGAATATACAAGAGTTATTTCTACTGGACTTCTTAATACTATTATAAATGAAGCGGTTATTATGAACCCTCCACCTACAAGAAAAGGAAGAGTTACTAAAATAAATTATGCTACACAAGTTTCTACAGCACCACCTAAATTTATTTTATTCTGTAACTACCCAGAATTAATGCACTTTTCTTATATGAGATATATTGAAAATAAATTAAGGGAATCTTTTGGATTTGAAGGTTCTCCAATACAAATTATTTTTGAAAAGAAAAACTAAAACAAAATATAAAGCCTCTAAGTTTTAAAACTTAGAGGCTTTTTTATTGAGAAATTTTATTATCTAATTTAATTTAAAATGAGTAAGTCCATCCAATTGCAAATTCACCATAATAATCATCTGCATCATCTGTTGCACCAGCATGTCCATCATATTTGTTAAATTCATACAAATAATATCCGTCAATACTTAAAGCATCTGTCACTAAATATTCAGCTCCTAATTGAACTCCATATTTATTATTTTTTTGCCACTCTTGAGAATCTTTCATATCTACATCATGAGCAAATTGATATCTTAATTCCCCATTAATTAATAATTTATCATTTGAGTATAAATCTGCCATTACTCTTATTTGATGTACAGATTCTTTCTCTATACCATCATTATTATAATCTCCTCTATAATCACTTACTTCCACATAATATCCTAAAGAAACTGAGCCATATGTTGCAATAACAGGCATTGCTTCTAAATAGAAACTATCTGCATCATCATTTCCATTGCTGCTAACATAAGCTGGTTCAAACCATCCTGAGAACATTCCGTAAGAATAATCTCCAAGTAAGAAATAAGAATCAGATTCTTTCTCTTGTCTCCATCTAGCTCCTAAATTAAAGTTTTCATAAGCTCTCATGGCTGATAAGTCTATCCTATGATCTACTGAATGAGTCCCTTCATCTGTATCCATTGACCATGTTTTTCTTGCCATTAATTCAAAAGTCCAGTCATCTCCATAAGTTAAACCAACTGTATTTGCAAAGTGAAGTTCTTGACCTATATCTTCTGCTCCTGAATCATTATCTATTTCTAAAGATTGTCCCACAAAAGTTACTCTTAACATAGGTGCTGTTTTTACTTCTTTTACTGTTTCTGCTACTGGCATAACTTCTTTAGCGTAAGCTGCTGAAGCTAATGATAATGCTGCTAATAAAATTGTTAATTTTTTCATATTCCCCTCCCGAAATTTTTATTATTATATTTATTCTAAAAAGAATAACTTTTAACACAAACTCCCTCTTTTTTTTCAACAGGTTTATTTACTAGTAAATATATCAATCCAAATAATAATATAACTGCAACACCTGTTAAAATAGTAAATCCGTTTCCTGTTATAAATAATCCTATTTGATAAACAATTAAAGATATTACATATGCAAATATTGTTAAATAAGAGATTGCAAACCAAGTCCACTTAGAATTATTCATCTCTCTTTTTATAGCTCCTATAGCTGCAAAGCAAGGAGCACAAAGTAAATTAAATATCATAAACGAATAAGCTGATATTACTGTAAAATCTTTTGCAAAATTTTGCCAATATTCTGTTCCATCTTCTGCAACTTCAGCAAAACCATAAAGTACCCCTAAAGTCCCTACAACATTTTCTTTAGCTATCAAACCTGTAAAAGTTCCTACTGTTGCTTGCCAAGTTCCAAAACCTAGAGGTTTAAATATAGGTGCAATAAAAATCCCTATAGCTGCTAAAAAACTGTGATTATTATTTTCAACCATAGCTATTGAGCCATCAACATATCCAAACCCTTGTAAAAACCACAATACAATAGCTGATGCTAATATAACTGTTCCTGCACGTTTGATAAATGACCAGCCACGTTCTCCTGTACTACGTAAAACATTATTTAATGTTGGCATATGATATGACGGTAATTCCATAACAAATGGAGCTGGATTTCCTGCAAACATTTTTGATTTTTTTAATATGATCCCTGAAATTATTACAGCTGCAACTCCTATAAAATAAGCTGAAGGAGCTACCCACCATGCACCTTTAAATAAGGCTCCTGCTATTAATGCGATTATAGGAAGTTTTGCTCCGCAAGGAATAAAAGATGTTGTCATTATAGTCATCTTCCTATCTCTATCTTGCTCTATTGTACGTGACGCCATAATCCCTGGAACTGAACAACCTGATCCTATTAACATTGGGATAAATGATTTTCCTGAAAGTCCAAACTTTCTAAAAATTCTATCCATTATAAAGGCCACTCTTGCCATATAACCACAATCTTCTAAACAAGAAAGAATTAAAAATAAAACTATCATTTGAGGAACAAAGCCAAGGACTGCTCCTACTCCTCCTATTATTCCATCTACAACTAAACTTACTAACCATGGAGCCACTTTCATTCCTTCTAAAAAACTTGTTACAGCAGGAGGAATCAAATCTCCAAATATAACATCATTTGTATAATCTGTAGCCATTGTTCCTATTGTAGTGACTGATAAATAATACACTCCAAACATAATTAACGCAAAAATAGGTAATGCCATTAATCTATTTGTTACAATAGAGTCTATTTTATCTGAAAATTTCAAATTCGATGTATTCTTTTTTTTCACACTTTTATTTACCACTTTTGCAATATAAGAATATCTTTGATTTGTTATAATACTTTCAGTATCATCATCAAGTTCATTTTCACATGAAAGAATATGTTCTTTTATATGAGCTACTGTTTCTACATCAAGATTTAACATTTCTATAATTTTTTCATCACGCTCAAAAAGTTTTAAAGCAAACCAACGAATACTTCCTTTATCAACCTTTTTCTCAATTAACTCTTCAATGTGTCCTATGGCATGTTCTACACTTCCTTCAAAAACATGAGGCAATTCATAAATAGACTCGCTTTTTGCAAGTTTAATCGCTTTTTCTGCTGCTTCTTTTGCTCCTATTCCTTTTAAAGCAGAAGTTTCAACTATCTCACACCCTAAAGCTTTTCCCAATTCTTTTAAATTAATTTTATCTCCATTTTTACGAACAACATCTATCATATTTAAAGCAACTATAACTGGTATTCCTAACTCAATAAGCTGAGTTGTTAAGTATAAATTCCTTTCAATATTTGTTCCATCAATAATATTAATTATTACATCTGGTTTTTCATTAATTAGATAATTTCTCGCTACAACTTCTTCTAAAGTATAAGGAGATAGAGAATATATTCCTGGCAAATCTTGAATAATAACATCCTGATGTCCTTTCAACTTCCCTTCTTTTTTTTCAACTGTCACACCTGGCCAATTTCCAACATATTGATTACTCCCAGTTAGATTATTAAACATAGTTGTTTTCCCACTATTAGGATTTCCTGCTAATGCTATTTTTATACTCATTTTTTCCTCCAAAATAAAATAACTAAAGTTAGTTTCAACTAACCTAATATCATAAAATATTACTCAACCTCTATTAATTCAGCATCTGATTTACGAATAGATAACTCATAACCTCTAATATTTACCTGTATCGGATCTCCTAATGGGGCCACTTTTCTTATATAAATCTCACTATTCTTAGTTATTCCCATATCCATTATTCTACGTTTTGTAGCTCCTTCACCATAAAGCTTTACAACTTTTACAGTGTCCCCTATTTTTATATTATTTAATGATTTCAAAACTGTTCCTCCCTTATATCTAACATTATTAAGAAACTCAAAATATAAGTTAGATAAAACTAACTATTCTTGAGCTAAAAGAATTCTATCATAAGTCCAAACTAATGTCAATACAATATTTTAACAATCAAACTTTTTATATAAAATAAAAGCCTTTATTTTTTAATAAAGGCTTTTATTTTATATAAATTTTGTTATTATCATTTTTGCTGCTGTTATTGCTGTTATTATTAAGAAAAATGGCTTTATAAATCTAGCCCCTTTTAATATAGCTATTTTAGCTCCTATTTGCGCCCCTAAAAACATAACAATCCCTATTGCTATTGCGTAAGGATAATTTACTTTACCAAAGTATATAAACATTGCTAAACTAGCTAAATTTCCTGTTAAATTAAGAATTTTAGAATTTCCACTAGAATTTATAAATTCCATACCATATATTTTTATAAAAGCAAAAGTTAGGAAAGAGCCTGTTCCTGGACCAAAAAATCCATTATAAAATCCTATTATTGTAGCCATAAGTGCTCCTTGTATCATATTCTTTTTTGTTTTACCTTTGTAGTTATCTTCAACTCCTATTCCCTTGTTAAACCACATATAAAAAAACATAATTACAAGAAGTATTATTATTAAAGGTTCCAAAAAAGCATCATTAATTTTAGTTAAAATATATACTCCAAAAGCTGCCCCCATAATATTTAAACCTATTAAATACTTTAAAATTTCAAAATTTGTTTTACCAGAAGTAAAAAACTTTAAACTACTACCTATAGAAGAACAAACTGAAGAAAATTTATGCGTTCCCATAACTAAATGAATTGGCAAACCTGTTGATATCATCGCTGGTAAACTAATCAACCCACCCCCACCAGCAATAGCATCAACTGCTGCTGCAATAAAACACATAATTAAAACAAATATAAAATTTTCAAAAGACATCGCCGTAAACCACCCTAACATAACTCCCCCTTTAAAACTTTTTTAGTTAGATTCATTATAACATAAAAAAGAATTAAAAAAGACTAGAAAATATAATCTCTAGTCTTTTTATTATTATCAATATACATATCTATGTATATTAAATTTATTTGATTATTTCAGAAACAACTCCTGAAGCAACTGTTCTTCCACCTTCTCTGATAGCGAATCTTAATCCTTGTTCCATTGCGATTGCATGGATTAAT